>CAZOLU010000080.1:0-258 GCA_964580485.1 uncultured Saprospiraceae bacterium
AATACATTTTCGAGCGTTTGACCAAATAGGGGAGGAGTACCTGTCGGAATCCCTCATTAACATCAGCTTCTACAAAGTCAATGTTGTACTGCATACATTTCAATTTCAACTGTTGTTTGTATTTCTGAATTTGTTCCCGATAGTAATCTTTTACCTGATTGGCTTGTAGGCGTACCTTTTCACCACTCTCTATATCCACAAAAATATAGGGGCGGTTTTCAAAGTCAAAATCCAACTCGTAGCGTTTGTCTACTACAT
>CAZOLU010000080.1:268-11065 GCA_964580485.1 uncultured Saprospiraceae bacterium
AAAAGTACTACTTCATGCTTGTTGTATTTTAGGTGTTGAAGCGCAGAAAATAACTCATCTTGTTGATCGCTATACTCAAACATATCGCTAAAAATCAGCACCAAGGAGCGTCGATGTACTGCCTCTGCAATTTGGTGCAGCGCATTGGCAGCAAAGGTACCCTTATTGCGTACAGGATTATCCAAATAATTATCAAGATAAGACATCAGCAGATTGCGATGCCGGGTACTTGATTTGGCCTTGGTATGTAGCTCCAACTCCTCTCCAAAAATACTTAGTCCAAAGGCATCCCGTTGCTTTTGCAAAAGGTGAATCAAAGAAGCCGCCGCTAAAGCAGAAAACGCAATTTTATTGACAAAGGGTTGGTTCTTTTTCTTAGGCACTTCGGGAAAGTACATCGAAGAAGAAGCATCAATAACAATCTGACAACGCAGGTTGGTTTCTTCTTCGTATTGCTTGCTGTAAAGACGATCAGTACGGGCATAGACCTTCCAATCAATGTTTTTGGTAGAATCTCCAGGATTGTAGATGCGATGCTCGGCAAACTCTACCGAAAATCCATGAAAAGGAGATTTGTGCAAGCCAATAATAAAGCCTTCAACTACTTGTTTGGCTAAGAGTTCTAAATTGCCCGTTTGCCGGACATCGTATTCTTGTAATATACTCATGCTTATGTTTTAGCTTCTGTTGTTGATGTTCTAGTTCCTGTAATCATCATAAACACATCAACCTAAATGTTTAAACGCTATTCTGAAAAGCTTTGTTGGTACTTAACAGAACTTTAAGTTAGCTAAAAAAATATTAAAGGAATACGCCCTGCTCTTCTTTTTATGATTTAAGTCAGGAACAACCTTTTTTTTCTAAAAAATCGTTCAAAACCTTAAATTTTTCTTAACTTAGTCGAGTCTTTGAACAATTTTATGCACTAGGGAACGGCTAAAAATTTAAAGACCAGAAAACTTCCTAAAAATAAAATGCAGTAAGATGACATCATTCGATGTTTTAAGCATTTGATTCTCAGGGAGCGGTTTTTATTTTTATAATTCTAACTAACTAATTTAAGAGATGACGCATAGCTACAAATGGCTCCAGTTAGGGGCTTTGATGATTTTTTTATGCTCTTGTTGGCAATCTAGCTTGGAGGCACAGGCTAGGATTCAAGTGAGGGTAGTCAGCATTCAAGTGACCAACTCCTGTGATTTAGATTCTGGGTTTTTGGGAATTGGAGATTCGGACAGTGACTTTGTGGTACATTTTGAAGGACAAGATAATACCCTTGGGTTTACCAATCATGATCCTGTCAATAGTCTTTTAGGCTATGATTATAATTATGTGTACAACAATAATAATAATGGTCCTTGGACGGTTACCCCTGCCAATACGGGGAATTTTAATAATAATACCAATCTCTTTTTTGATCATGAGTATAACTGTCCTGCCGATGTTCCTACACAAATCACTATTGATTGGGAAGGCTATGAAAATGATAATGTAACGAATTTTGCGCCTTTTGGGGGCTTAGATCGGGATGCTGAAACTGGAATGCAGTCTATTACAATTCCAGTACCTCCTGTGGGAGGGCCAGCAATCCAAGGTTCTGGCACCGCTACGGGCTCAGATGGCTGTACGCAAACGTTCAATGTAACTTTTGAAGTGACGGCCTTGCCACTAGCAGTTAATTATTGGCCAGATGCAGTGTGTAATGCTATTCAGATTCCTGTGGGAGGGAGTGAAACACGGGCCTACTGTCCTGCTACTTTAGAGCCCAACGAACCCAGCCAAGGGGATATCAACGCCAATGGTTCGGTTTGGTTTTATTTTCAAGCTCCAGCCAGTGGTCGTGTAGATATTAGCACCGACAATGGTGGCACCGACTTTGGTACAGAAATTCATATCTACCATGCTGCAGATGGTGTAGGTTGTACTGCAGGACTTCAAATCCCTTCATTAACTTTAATCAAAGATAAATTTGAATACCTCTCTAGTGTAGATCGTGCCGACTTAGGCGGCTTTCTGAACCTTGAAGTAGAAGCAGATATTACCTTTGATGATTGTGCTGGTATTCTCTCCTCCAACCCCTTAGTCGCAGGTGAAATTTACTACGTACAAATGTCAGTAGATGATGGAAACGACCGTGGCTTTATCGAGGTGTCGGTATCAGATTTAGGAGGTAGCCCCGCAGAACCTTATGATATTCCCTGCCAAGCTACTGATGTAACTGCCACAGCCCAATCGACTACGGTGCGTACCTTTGCAAATGGTCAGCCAGAATCTGCTAACCTTACTTTTGGTTGTGCTACAGGTCGTGAAACTGGAAACCCTCATACTTCCAATAATCCAGACCAGTATCAGGCCTATGATTACGATCACCCTGCTACCAACAACGGAACCATTCATGAGTCTTTGTGGACGAGATTTACCGCTCCTAATTCCGGACGTATTTATTTTGAAGGGGCTGTTGAAGGACTTTTTGGATTGAATGAAACGGAAAATACGGCACTTTTTGGTTATGATCCTCGCTTCGCTCCAGGTGTTCCGGCCGATTACCTCTGTGCCAACCTATCAAATATTGATGCTGCAGAAGGTGGAACAGGCATTTTGGGTGCTAATGAAACGGCGATCATTACCCAACAATGCTTGGAACCTGGCTATGACTATTTCGCTATGGTGGATCCTTCGGGGGCTGCCACTGGGGATGATACCTATTTTTGGCTCTATGACCCTTCTACTGCTGACCCTACGGATAATCCTCCTGGTAATGATATCCTTTGTCTTACACTGAATGATCCTTTGTATGAGATTCCCGTTCAGCAAATTGGACAGCCTCCGCTACCTTTCCAAGCCGTAGCAGGAACCAATGAGCGCGCCTGTATCGAAACTCTAGCTGGAGAGCCTGTGGCTGCTCCTGCACCTGCAGATCGTGCTGATCAAACCGTATGGCACTACTTTACGGTTCCTCCTTCTGGGGTGGTGGAAATTCAGTTGAGAGCATATATTGGTCTGAATCAGTTGCGCTATGCGATTTATCCATTATTAAATGGTGCCACTTGCTACGGTGGTTTAGCTCCTGCAACCTATACCGATGATGGTACCCGTTTGGGGAATGCCTTGACCCCCATTGCTCAGGGTATCACAGATTTTAATGGAACAACCATTGGACTTTGTTGTCTAACCCCTGGCGAACGCTATGCGGTACAGTTGGATGGGGGTTCTCCTGGCGATGTAGGACAGTACATCATTGAGTACATTGATGAAATTGAAGTTTATGCTGGTGATTCTCAGTTTGAAACACAAGCAGGAGATACGGTAGCATACAATAGCAACGATACTGCTTTGGTTTGTTTTGGTGATTCAATTTTCCCTTCGGTGATGTTGAACCCTTTAGGAGTGACCACCACGAATATTCCTGGTTGCCAAGATGTTGGTTTTATGATGCACAATACGCTGCCTCTACCTGATCCTATTGCGAATGTTGGCTTTACTTATATTGATACCACCCGTGCGGTAGATCCTTTCTTTGTGAATAATACCAACAACTCGGGATCTTTTGGTAATCCACTGTTCAATCAGGTTTATTATGTATCGGCTTTGGCAGATGAAGATGCCACTTGGGGGGATCTGACTTGTCCCTCTGCTAGTAGTGAAAATGGCGCAGCTGTGGTCTTCCTTCGGCCGATTTTCGTAACGGATAACTATGATCCGAATAACTGTATCATCACTTTTACGGCTTCTGGTGGTGCACCTGCTTATAATGGTAGCTTATTCAATTGGGTGGCAACCAATACTTCTGGTGATACCATTACAGGAACGGCTGCAAATGGAGTTCCTGTACTATTACCCATTCCAATTGCAGATACTTATACCATAGAAATTACAGATCAAACGGGGTGTGGACAGGTTGTAGTAGTGAATGCTACCTTGTGTAATAACCCTTGTATTACTGATCCTGTGCGGATCACACCAAGCCCAATTGATAGTTCTGTCTATACTTGTTTGCCAGGTGGTGATTCTGCCACCGTAACCCTAAGCATTGATGGGGGCTACCCTGCTTCTAATAGCTCTGCTTATACGGTAACGGTTAGTGGCTCTACGGCTGCAGGGGCTAATGGTACTTTCAATCTAAGTGGTCCTACGCCTGCTACCTATAGCTTTACGGTTAGAGATGGAGATACGTGGACGGTGGTAGTGGCAGATTCTTCACTCTGTTCTGATACGGCAACCGCTACCTTTACCTATGATTTAACCAACTGTCCTGATTTCTGTACCTTGAATCCTCTTTTGGCAGGATCTAATTACAATTGCTTCTCTAATGGAAGTGCCTTGGTAGAAATTGCTATGACTGGTGGGCAACCTTCTATCGATGGATCTAACTACTCCGTTACGGTATCGGGATCTACGGTTTTTGGTCAAACCTTTAACAATGCCCAAGTTCCTGGTACTATTGGAGGGTCTAGCTCGCTTTCCTTCTTGGTGAATGATGGAGATAGCTGGACGGCCATTATTATAGATGACAATGGTTGTTCAGATACACTGAATGATACCTATATTTTCAACAGTACCAACTGTCCGAACCTCTGTCAGTTGCTCCCTGTGGTCATTACACCAAATCCTGCCGACTCTACGGTTTACACTTGTAATCCAGATGGAACTGCTGATGTGACGCTTGCTTTTGGCGGTGGTGATCCCGTGCTAAACGGTACTTCTTATACGGTAGAGGTGATTGGCTCTTCTGTGGCTGGACAATCTGGGGTATTTAGTACTGGAATTGGGAATTACAACTTTACAGTAGATGATGGCGACAACTGGCAGGTGATTATTACGGATGTCAATAACTGTGCAGATACAGTGAGTGGTACCTTTACTTATGATGCAAGCAATTGTGATGTTTGTTTACTCTTCCCACTGGAGCTTAATGGTCCAGCATATAGTTGTAATTCAGATGGAACGGCTACGGTCGATGTTACGATTAGTGGTGGTTTGCCAAGTGTAGATGGTTCTAATTATACCCTAACGGTGACAGGATCTTCTGCTGGGGGGAATGTTAGTAATATTCCTGTGGCTGGATCTATTGGCAATAGCGTAACCTACTCCTTCTTGGTAGATGATGGCGATAGCTGGCAGGTGGATGTCTTCGATGCTGCGGGTTGCCAAGACTCCTTGTTGGGTACATTCATTTACAATAGTAGCAATTGCCCTGACCTTTGCGACTCCTTCCCAATTGTGGTGATTGATACAGGATATGCTTGTAATTTGGATGGAACAGCAGATGTAACTCTATTTATTTCTGGAGGTCAGCCTAGTTTTGATGGCTCAGATTATTTGGTTACGGTAACAGGACTTTCTACTGGAAATAATAGTTTCAACCTACCCATTCCTGGTACAATTGGAGGTACTACTACCTACACCTTTACCGTAGGAGATGGAGATATCTGGCAGGCTTTCATCACTGATACTGAAGGCTGTTCTGGATCATCCATTGATACCTTTACTTGGAATGCTACGAATTGCGGTAATATTTGCGAAGATCCAAGCTACACCAATGTCTTAATCAATGGAGGTTTTGATACGGTGAGTTATGATTGTGATGGAAATGGATCTGCTATACTCAACTTAGAACTCAGTGGAGGATTGCCCGCCATCAGTACATTGAGTAATGCCTATACCGCTACGGTAAGTATCAATGGCAACAACACTACACAGCAAATTACAAGTAATGGCAACTTTGCTACCCTTAGTTTGACCTTGAACGATGGGGACGTTTGGCAGGTGATTGTCACAGATGCACTAGGTTGTAGTGATGATACGATTGCGGCAACCTTCACGGCTGTTAATGCCGTAGCAGAGACAGATGCTGGATTTGAAATCATGGTAGGAGAAGAAGCCGTATTGATTGGTAGTAATTCTACTGGAAATATTACTTCTTATCTCTGGACACCTCCAGCAGATATTATTGATCCTACGGCAGCCACTACCTCTACCTTCCCAGTCTTTACCACTACCTATACCTTGCAGGTGAGTGATGATAATGATTGTTCAGATATTGATAGTGTAGAAGTACGAGTCGGTGAATGTGTGCCTGATCATGCAGGATTTACACCTAATAATGATGGAACGAATGATACTTGGCAAATCCCTTGTCTCAATCTATTGGATGGAGATTTAGAGGTCTACAATCGATGGGGGCAGCTAGTTTATGCTCAAGAGCTTTATGATGGCAGTTGGGATGGAACACATTTCCAGACTAACCAGAATTTGCCAGATGCAACCTATTACTACATATTAAAAGTAACCTATCCTGGATTTAACGAACCGATTATTTACAAAGGTACGGTGACGATTATTCGATAAGTGCATGCTTCTAGGTAGCCTTTAAAGGCTACCTAGAACTACTTTCATCTTTTTATTCTATCCAAAAAGACTTCAATCATGAAATATATTTATTCCATCATATTGTGCCTTTGTTGTTTAATGGCAACGAATCTTCAAGCACAGCAAGAACCACTATTTGCGCAATACAATTCCAATGCTTTTTTGATCAACCCTGCCGTAGCAGGATCAAGAGGCGTACATTCCCTCAACCTTTTTCACCGTTGGCAATGGGTTTCCTTTCCTGGTGCTCCACAAACCTTTGGACTGACTTACCAAGGTATGATAGGAGATGTGCACGGGGTAGGGGGCGTACTTTTTTCTGATATTACAGGGCCCAGTGTTCGTTTGGGGATGAAGGCTTCTTACGCTTTTCACATTCCTATTGGCGATGAAATGCGCTTATCTATTGGTGCTGCGGGTCGCTTGGTGCGCAACTCAATTCGTACAAGCATGATTACATTCATTGATGATAATGATGCGGCTGTTGCTGGGGCTAATGAGGCTGTATGGGGAGGCGATGCCGAGTTTGGAGTGTATTTTTATGCTCGTAATTTCTTTGCGGGTTTTTCAGCTCCTAATTTGATTCAAACCAAGGTAGATTTTGGCAACAATCCTGCTGGGCGAGATCCTATTGCTTATGGCTATCGTCATTATTTCCTAACTGGAGGATACCGCTTCTTTCTAGAGCCTCAAAAAATGATGATTGAGCCCTCGATTATGGTCAAGTATGTGCAAGGCCCTTATCCTCAGATTGATGGGGGAATACGTGCTACTTTCCTAAATGATCAGTTGGGTTTTGGGGTTTACTACCGTACTCCTGGATTTTTATCTTTCCAAACTCGCTTTGTGTTTGATAATCAAATTCCAGTGTTGTTGTCCTTTGATGTAGCAACCAACTACTTCCAAAATTATAGTGTTGGAGCTACTGAAGTTATGATGGGTTATGATTTCCCTGGTGCGCCCATGTTTGCACCTCCAGGCAATGCTGGACCAGATATCCCCGAAGGAAAACTTTAATAGGAAAGAGATTTCCTCATACAAGAGCGCCACAAATCTTTAGAAAGATTTGTGGCGCTTAAAATTTTCAAGAGTTTTTGCTATGGCTCTACACTGTTGTTATCCTGATCTACGTCTGCAATCCGAGTTGAGGGATCTATGATCACCTTTTTAATCTTCTTGATCTTGATGGGAAGTTCCAGCTCGTAGGTTTTATGCGTCCAGTACCAATCTTTTTCAGCGACCTGATATTCTGTATACAAGCCTTCATTGGCCTTTTCCCCACGCATAATGCCAAGAGGAATATGTATACAAAGGGTTTTGGTTTCCTTCTTTTCTTCATACTCAATAACTAAGTCAATAGGCATTGGCATACGCCCGTGCAAAACACCAGTTTTCTTATCTCTCCACTCTTTGCGTTCTAAGACAATCTTGGTTTTACCTTTATTTTTTTCTACACTGTTGATGGCATAGTCAATTGTTTTGGTACTGTATACAAAATATTCCTTATACCAATCCAACTCCATTCCTGAGCGTTTTTCTACAATCCGTATAAAGTCGTTGGGATTTGGGTGTTTGAATGCCCACTCGTTGTAGTAATCTAAAATGGCTTGTTCCAACACTTCTTTACCTACAATATATTCTAATTGATGCATAAAGACCGCACCTTTAGAGTAGGCCGCTCGCCCATAGGCTGCATTGGTCATGTAATGATCGGCATGAGTACTCATAGGCTCTTCCAAGCCACTTTTGGCGAGTTGATAATAACCCGCATAAGAATATTTGTGTTGGTTGTAATAACGAGGTCGATTGCGAATACCAATGGCACTGAGATGATCTTCTACAATATTGGAAGCATAAGAAGTAAATCCTTCATCCATCCAAGGGTGTAAGGCTTCATTAGAGCCCATCAGCATCTGATACCAGGTATGCATCAATTCATGTACCATTACACCCACCAAGCTTACCTCAGAACGATTTCCTGTAATTAAAGTACCCATGGGGTATTCCATACCACCATCACCTCCCTGAATAAAGGTATATTGGCGATAAGGGTAGTTCCCAAAACGCTTTTCAACAAATTCAAAAGCTTTCTTCATCTTAGGTTGTACAGCTTTCCAAGTATTCTTGTAGTCTGCATCAGCCTGATAAATAAAGTGAATCTGTGTAGTATCATCCAAATCTACTACATCATGTAGATAATCAGGATCTGCGCCCCACATAAAGTCATGTACATTAGGTGCAATAAAATGCCAAGTCAGTCGCTCCTTACCAGAAAGATCGGCTTTTATCCCTACCTCCTCATAACCATGTCCCATTTCATTAGGATTTTGGAGGTAGCCAGTTGCACCAACGGTATATTCAGTAGGAAGCGTAATTTTTACATCAAAATCACCCCAGATACCATAAAACTCTCGCCCTACATAGGGGTTGGGGTGCCAGCCCTGATAATCATATTCACACATTTTAGGATACCACTGTGACATAGAATAGTCAACCCCTTCGGCACTATTGCGCCCCGAACGGCGAATTTGAGCAGGCACTTGTGACTCAAACTCCATATAAAAGGTATCTACTCCCCCTGCTTTGATCGGAGTATTGAGGGTAACTTCTAGAATAGTTTCTTCCAGTTTAAAATCAACGGCCTTTCCATTATGGGTGAGCTTCTTAATCTTATGCCAGCCATATTCTTCAGGCTTTAGTTTGCTGATACGATCTCCTACCCGTGGATCAGGATCATTGATGGTACGAGAGCGTTCATCCATCATACTCCCTGGTTGGAAAGCATTGAAATAAAGGTGATAAAAAACCTTGCGCAACTCATCGGGGGAATTATTGTAGTAAATTAGGGTTTGTGTCCCTTTCATTTGATGTTTTTCGGTATTCATGTCAATGTCCATGAAATATTTGCAACGCTGCTGCCAGCGATCTGGTTGTGCTTGTAGTCCGACTATACCTATAAAAAAAAGGAAGACGGACCAACTTTGGTTTAAGTTCATCATTTGGTTAATTTTCTAAATTATAAGAATGGCTAAAAATAGCTAAATAATTTCTTTATTCTTGGAGGAGCAGGTATTTTTGTCTTTTCGATGCTTGTGATAAAAAATATAAGACTAAGTATCAAGATCTAGCACAAAAATATACAAAAGCATAGAATAATCCGATGAACAGCAGGGCATACTTGGGCGATGGAGTATTTATGTTTTAAGACCAATTTTATGAAAACAAATTTTGATCCAGAATTTATAGCGACTATGCGTCAGCAGTTGGGGCAGGAAGCTTGGCAGGTTTGGCTAAGGGCTTTTGAGCAAGAGATTCCTGTTTCTATACGATACAATCCATCAAAAGTAGCTGCCAATCTGTTGCCCCTAGATCTAGAACCCGTGCCATGGGCTAGTTATGCTTACTATTTGAAACAACGCCCAAGCTTTACAGCAGACCCCTTATTTCATGCTGGACAATACTATGTGCAGGAAGCTTCCTCTATGTTTTTAGAGCAGGCCTTGCGGCAACATTTGGATTTGGAGGAAGACCTCGTAGCTTTGGATTTATGTGCTGCCCCTGGGGGGAAAAGCACACAATTGCTCAGCTTGTTGAGCAAGGGCAGCTTGTTGTTGTGCAATGAGGTGATTAAGAGCCGAGCCCATATCTTGGCAGAAAATATTCAGAAATGGGGCACTGGGCAAGCTTGGGTTAGCCAAAATGATCCTAGCGAATTTAAAAAACTATCCAAGTGCTTTGATTTGATTGTGGTGGATGCTCCTTGCTCGGGGGAGGGGATGTTTCGTAAAGCGGCACATAGCATCGAGGAGTGGTCTCCTCACAATCGGCAGTTGTGTAGTTTGCGACAAGAGCGCATTTTACATGACATTTGGGGAAGTTTAAAGGAGGGAGGATTGCTGATTTATAGTACCTGCACTTACAATCGTTTGGAAAATGAAGACAACTTGCTGAAATTTAGGACGGTGGCGAATTTTGATTCGCTGCCTATTGCTTTGGAAACTGAATGGGGGGTAGAAGAAAGCTTGCAAGATGGCTTGTATGCTTATCGCTTTTATCCTCATCGTTTAAAAGGGGAGGGTTTTTTCCTTTCTGTTTTACGAAAAGGAGGTACTGGGGATCGCAAGCTGCCCAAGATCAAGCAATCTCCATTCAAAAAAATTAAAGATCCTACAACCCTAAAATCTTGGTTTAAAGCACCCGAAGAATGGGAGCTGCTGCAATGGGGTGATCGAGTGATGGGGCTAGCCCAAGGGCAGCAAAAGACCGCAGCCGCCCTCGCTACTCATTTGCGGGTCCTCTATGCTGGCTTGGAACTAGCCGAGCCTACTCGAAAAGGGATCAAGCCGATGCCTTCGGCCGCACTTTGGGCAGGGCTTCAGACTTCGCTGTTTCCGCAGCAACACTTATCTCTAGAGCAAGCCTTGCAGT
>CAZOLU010000080.1:11075-11584 GCA_964580485.1 uncultured Saprospiraceae bacterium
ATTTGCGTTGTGATGAGGTACAGGGCTTGGATGATCGCTTGCCCGAAGCTTGGCAACTTGCGGTTTACGAGGGGCAGCCCTTGGGCTGGCTCAAAAAACTAAAAAACCGCTTCAATAATTATTATCCTAAAAATTGGCGAATCCGTCTATCTATAGATAAAATGTTATAGAAAAAGCCTATCAAATGCTTTGAAAATAAACTGAATGTTTAAGTAAAAAGCTGTACCTTTGCAGCAAGAAAGGATTATCCAAATCTATGGTTGGGGCATCAAATGAATCTGCTTTCAACTACAGACAATTGCATATATGAAAGACACTATGGATTACAAAATCCTAATTGCCGATGATGAACCCGATATCTTGGAGTTTGTTACCTACAATCTTATCAAAGAGGGGTATCAGGTGAGTACTGCACGTGATGGTATAGAAGCTTTGGAAAAGGCCAAAGAAGTTCAGCCACATCTTATCTTGCTTGATATTATGATGCCAGAATTAGATGGGGTAGAGGT
>CAZOLU010000080.1:11594-12155 GCA_964580485.1 uncultured Saprospiraceae bacterium
TTGTCGGGAGTTGCGCGCCAACCCAGAGTTTGATAGCACTATCATTGCATTTCTAACCGCCCGTAGTGAAGATTATTCTCAAATCGTCGGGTTTGAAGTAGGAGGTGATGATTATATTACCAAACCTATTCGCCCTAGAGTTCTGATTAGTCGTATTGCTGCACTTCTACGCCGTTACAATAATAATCCAGATGTTAGTGGGGAAGTTATCCGAGTGGCAGATCTTGCAATAGATAAAGAGCGCGTGGTGGTTCGTCGTGGTGAGGAAGAAATTGCATTAGCCAAAAAGGAATTTGAATTACTCTGTTTGCTTGCTTCCAAACCAGGAAAAGTCTTTGCTCGGGAAGAAATTTTTAAGAATGTATGGGGCAATGATGTGATCGTGGGCAATAGAACAATAGATGTGCATATTCGGAAAATTCGCGAAAAGATCGGCACAGAATATATTAAAACGATTAAAGGTATTGGTTATAAGTTTGAGTTTTAGAGCATGTTTAAATTTCTACCTACTTGTTAAATTTCAGTCTTTTGCCCTGATATGGCGGCTTTTTTCGTTCAGGT
>CAZOLU010000081.1:0-12140 GCA_964580485.1 uncultured Saprospiraceae bacterium
GCGCAAGTCATGAATATTACAGTAGGGGGGACTGGGGCCATCAATGCAATGATTTATGACGATACCCTCAATTGCCCACCTACCTATGTTGGAGTTAATGTAATGGGGTCAAGTACTCCTCCTCATAGTTATTTTTGGAGTGATGGACAAAGCACCTCTATGATTAGTGCTCCTATCCCAGGCAATACCTATACCGTAACCGTGAGTGATGCGGCTGGCTGCTCTGAAGTCTTGAGTTATTTTGTAGATACTTGTGCACAACAGGGCTGTACTATTGGGGGCTATATTTTTCCAGATACTTCGACTTGTCCAGTTAGTGTGCTTTATGCTAATGGTTTTAGTGGTACAGCACCTTATACTTACCAATGGAGTAATGGGGCAAGCGGTAGTACTCTCTCTGGTATGCCTCCTGGCACCTATTCGGTGACGATTACAGATGCATTGGGCTGTACGGCTACAGATACTTATACCATCCTTAGTACCACCCCACTCAATGCTACTGCACAAACATTGGATGCAAGTTGTGGAGGAAACAATGGTGCTATCGACCTTACGGTATTCGGAGGTAGTGGTGTCTTTAACTATGCTTGGTATGATCCCCAGTGGAATTACTATGGAAACTCAGAAGACTTGAGTAATTTGGCTCCTGGATCTTATACTGTGTATGTGAATGATGTGAACTACGGTTGTTTCACGCAACTTTCTGTAACCGTTGGAAGTTCTGGAGGCACTATCAATACTACGGTTAATAATGCTTCTTGTGGTCAGAATAATGGTTCTGCTACTGTAACTTATACTGGATTCAACAACCCTTCGATTTATTGGAGTAATGGTGCTACTACTGCAACTGTTACAGGTTTGGCTTCAGGTTGGTATGCGGTAACCGTAATGGATAGCAGCTGTACTGCCGTAGATAGCATCTTCATTGGTAGTAATGGTCAAGTTTGGGCTAGCCTTTGGAACTCTGGTTGTGGTCCCGATACACTTCAAGCTTATGTTAATGGTGGTGTAGCACCTTATACCTTCAATTGGAGTAATGGACAGGTCAACAATTCTAATCAGCCTATTGACTTTTCTTGGGCAGGAACTACAGGTACTTATGCTGTAACAATTACAGATGCTAATGGCTGTTCTGATGTAGCTTCTATTTTTGTAGGTGCACCTATGACGGTATCTCACAGCATTCAAGATGCTAGCTGTGCTGGAAATGATGGTGCAATCGACTTGACCGTAACGGGTGGTGATGGCATGTATATGTTTAGCTGGTCGAATGGTGAATGGACAGAAGATATTAGTGGTTTAGCTCCTGGCATTTATGATGTACACGTATATGATAGTTCCGGATGCTATGAGTTTATTGATAGTTTGGTAGTTAGTGGTTCTGGACTCATCGTCAATGAAACCATCTCCAATACGAGTTGTGGACAAACTAATGGTGCTATTTCGATCAATGTTAGTGGTGTAAATAACCCTCTAATCACTTGGTATGGCTTTAATGCTAATGGCAACTGGACTACACTAGGAAATGGTACTTCAATTAGTGGTTTAGCTGCTGGTACTTACTACCTCAATGTAATAGATCCTCAAGATACTACCTGCGCTTACTTCAATAGCTTTGATGTACTGAATGACAGTTCTTGTATTATTACAATTGCAGGTACTATTTATGATGTAACTATGACAAATACTTGTACCCCTTCGGCTAATATTCATGCATACAAAACTTTGCATGTGAAGCAGAATGGTAGTGTTATTGCTACAATTTGGACCAACTGGATGGGACAATATAGCTACACCACAACTACTGCAGGTACTTATACGGTTGAAATTGCAAACCTAGGCGTACAGAATGTACTTTGCCCCATAGT
The DNA here is from genome assembly GCA_964580485.1 of uncultured Saprospiraceae bacterium. GTDB lineage: Bacteria > Bacteroidota > Bacteroidia > Chitinophagales > Saprospiraceae > Saprospira. The sequence goes on from CAZOLU010000081.1 coordinate 1,869, forward strand.
CGGTAGTCATACAATTACAGCTAGCTTGGGGAACAGTTACTTGAACAATCATTTCTACCTAGTATATACCAATGCTCAAGATTTGATGGTGGATCTTTATGATTATGGCAACACCGCTCCTGGTCAGCCTTATTTGACTGATGTACAGTTCTGCAACCAAGGAACTACCACTATGACCAACGGTACCATTGTATACACCCATGATGCTTTATTGAGTGCACCAACCGTGAACTACTCTTGGGTTAGTAACATTACAAGTCATTCTTACAATGCAGGTACCAACACCGTAACTTTCAACTACAGCAGTATTTTACCAGGCGAATGTGCTACTTTCTGGGTAGATTTCTCTACGGATACTACGGCAACAGTAGGCGACAGCGTTTGTAATGCAGTTACCATCAATCCTTTAGCAGGAGATGCTACACCCGCCAACAACAGCGACTTTATTTGTCAGGAAGTATTGAACTCTTATGATCCAAATGAGAAACGGGTATCTCCTTATCGTGCTAGTCCTGGTATGAATAGCGGTATCATCTACTCTAGTGAAAATGAGTTGACCTATACCATTCATTTCCAAAACTTGGGTACTGGTTCTGCTTATCAGGTGATTGTTAGAGATACCTTAGAGGCTAACTTAATTCCAGCTTCTATCAAAGATGTGGTACTTTCTCATAATGGTAGCTTGACACTTGATGGCAATATCTTAACCTTTAAATTCGACAACATCAACCTTGCTGCTGCAAGTCAGAATGTCGACAGAAGCAAAGGATTTATCATCTTCAAGATCAATCGTGTAGCAGGATTGCCTATCGGTACAGAAATCAGCAATGGTGCAGCTATCTATTTTGATTACAATCCTCCTATCATTACCAATGATATTATGGTTACCATCAGCGATCCTACTTCTGTGCAAACTGTTGAAGCCGAAAATCTAAGTGCTACGGTTTATCCTAATCCTTTTGAGGAAATGTTGACGGTAGAATACAATTTAGGTGTAGATAGTGATGTAACCATTGCCCTGTATGATGCTTTGGGACAGCGTTTGCAAACTTATCAAGCAGATGTTCACCAGCAGGCAGGTGCATATACTCAACAAATTCATACACATGATTTAACTCCAGCAGTTTACATCTTGAGTATCGAAACTCCACAAGGGCGTATTTTACAGAAAGTGGTCAAACAATAATCCATACGACCATTGTTTTATAGTGTTCCTAAAATGCGAATCTCCGTGTCTTTTTTGGCACGGAGATTTTTTATTTCCAATAAAACTGAGGTTAAAACTGGATATTGCTAATACTTGTGGTTTTTATATACCTAAAACAAATCTTTAAGTTTCAAATTACCATAATCCTCAAAGCTAGCCTTTATAACTTGCAGAGCCTCCTCTCGACCGTATTCCGAGTGAATCTGCACCAGACTTTCCTGATTAAGATCTGGATCATCCTTATAGGTCAGAAAATAATGTTTGAGGCGTTTGAGTAAGGGACGAGGTAGTTCTTCAATATTTTTATAATGTCCATAGGTATGATCTCCTTTGAGTACCGCTACAATTTTGTCATCAGTTTCATCATGATCAATCATACGAAAACCCCCAATAGGGTAAGCCTCTACCAAAACATCTCCTCTTAGGATATGGCGATCGGTAAGTACACAGACATCTAGGGGGTCGCCATCACCAGTAATCCCCGTCAGACCAGTCTGTTCCATACAAAATCGAGCTGAAATCTTGGCCGAGTAGGTTTGAGGGATAAAACCATAGAGGGCAGGCATCATATTGGAGTAGGTGTTGGGGCGATCTACAATGAGATAACCACTGGTTTTATCAATCTCATACTTCATTTCATCTCCAGGTACGACCTCGATAAAACAACGGATGAGCTCAGGAGCATCTTTACCAGGGTGAATCCCGTGCCAAGGGTGTGCTTTATTTTTCATAGTCTTTTGCGTTTACGTCTAGCAATTTCTTTGTTAATTAGTAAAAGTTCTCGTCCTACTTCCCCACCAACCGAGGAGTTTTCTTGAGCTCGGCGAATGAGGTAGGGAATCACATCTTTAATAGGTCCAAAAGGCATGTATTTCGCAACCCGATAGCCCGCCTTGGCAAGGTTGAAGGTGAGGTTGTCGCTCATGCCATAAAGCTGGCAGAAGCTTAGATGAGGGTGATCTTTGGGCAAGCCCTGTTCCTCCATCAATTGAATTTGGTAAATGGTACTCTTTTGGTTGTGCGAAGCCACACAAGAGGCTATAAAATCACAATTTTCAACACAAAACTTCACCGCCAAGTCATAGTCTCGATCCGTAGCAGCTTTATCGGGTTGTATGGGATCAAGATAGCCCATTGTCTGAGCCCGTTCTCGCTCTTTCTCCATGTAGGCCCCACGTACAAGCTTGGCCCCCAAGAGGTAGCCCCGAGTTTTAGCTCGCTCCAGCGACTTCTTGAGAAAGTCTAGGCGATCGTGTCGATACATTTGAAAAGTATTGTACACTACCAAAGAGTCGGTATTGTAACGCTCCATCATCTCATCGGTGAGTTGATCAATAGCTTCTTGTATCCAACTTTCTTCGGCATCTACAAAGAGCGCAATGCCTTTTTCTTTGGCGGTTCGGCAAAGTAGATCAGCTCGGGCTAGGGTTTTTTCCCAAGAGATTTGCTCCTCATGTGTAAGTTGTACCGATTTACTCAACTTCTCTAGAACATCAAAACGCGCCATGCTGGTAATCTTGGTACTAATGACCTCAATATGGTCATTGCGAGAGGCAAATTCTACGGTTTTGAGAAATTCCTCGAGGGCTTTGTCAAAATCTTCGTCAGAGCTCTTGGCTTCTGCGCCATAATCGAGCACCGTGCCTACTTTGTAGGCCGCAAGGCGGTCAATTGTGGTACGGGCATCTTCTAGGCTTTGACCTCCACAAAACTGCTCAAAAATGGTATTTTTGATAATCCCCTTGATGGGTAGGCCCATGCGTAGCCCCATCAGGCTGAGGCGGCTCCCCACATTGACTAGCCAGCCATTACTCATCATTCCAAAGAGCCATTTCATTCTGCGCAATTCCTTATTGGTTTTGCGCTCGAAGGCTACCTGAGTATCGTCGAAGTTAATATTCATAGACAAAAAGTAATTTTAGACCCTCAAATTTAATACAATATTCTGTGATTTTACTGCTTTTTTTGGGGTATCAAAGATGTACAGGTTTTTGATATAACCTAATTCCCATACTTTGGTTTTGATGTATGAGCGTTTGTAGGTTAAAATTACAGATCATCTGTATTCGCTAAAGCAGAAGGCTGTGGATTTAAAGTGTTGGGGGATTGATCTAGCCTCCTACAAACCCGACAATTTCACAGTGGTTAAACAACAACAATCATCTTCATAATTTCACATCCCAAAACCGTCTGGAAAATATTAACAAGAAATCTTAAATGTGTAGCATGCGCAATAAATGTAGAACTTCATCTTCCAAGAAGTAAATAAAATATGCTTCTTTAGCAGAACTTAATTCACTATTTTTACGTAATTATGTGTAAAACTTTAGTGTAGTATGGTCAACATTGGAGAGCGCATCAGTTCATTGCCTAAGCAAAAAAATGGTCTCAAAGTGAACTAGCAAAAGTGGTTGGAGCTCTAACACCTACAGCCAAAAAGAAGTTATTTTTCCCTGCTAATGCGGTAATTCGAGATGCTAAAGCTCAACAAACTTATTCCTAAAAAATTAAATCATCTTATATATCCTTACAAAAACACAGGTATTAAAATCGATTGAGGCATTACCTGAAGAGTTCTCAGTCGATGAACTTATTGAGCGGCTTTTACTGCTACATGAGTTAAAAAATGCCATTGCTCAATCTGATAATGGAGAAGGCAGAGACATGGATGGTGTATTTAATGACCTATTAAATAAAGATGAAGAGGAAAGTTAAGATCATGCCTGATGCCGAACTTAGGCTAGGAGAAATTCAAAAATACGCTGCTACTAAAAGCGAAGGTTTTGCAGATAGATTGATTAGCAGACTTAAAGCTAAAACGGCTCTATTGAAAAAAGGAGATGTGGATGGGAGGCCTATCCAGAACTTGAAGATCCAAATGTCAGGCAATTGCTACTAGATCAATATCGTATTATTTATAGGATTATTTCAGAGACAGAAGTACACGTTTTAGTTTATTGGCATAGTGCTAAACCTTTAAATCCTGATGAGAATATAAAGTTTGAGTATTAAGTAAAACCAGTCTCCATCGGATTTCAGATCTCTACCATTAGCTGCGGTGTAAGCGTGTCTACTAGTTTTCCATTCTGCACCTGAACCATACAATCTTTCTGCTGAAGCTTGATCTGTTACATCCTCATCCCATTTATATCTAAATGATCCATCTTTCTGTTTTATTTTGACCCAATCATCTGCTTTATTTCCTCTAGGGTCAGCTAGTAAAATAGGACTGCCACCCATCATATTATAAGGACTTTGATGAGGTTGAACAACTGGATCATTAGACCACCATCTAGCAACTCTAGTGTCCATCATTCTAAAGAATGTTGTATTTACACCCTCTCCCACATCTTCGTCTTTTTCAGTACCATTAAAGCCAAATCTTTAATCACACTGACCCAACTATTGCACATTTGGGTTTTGCTGCGGCCGAAGCTGCGGCTGTTGTTCTTGCATTTTTTGATAACAAGTGTTGAGGTGCTGCTGAATCATGGGATGCTGTGGAGCCAACTCTCTTGCAGATTTAAAATAAGGTGCGGCTTCACTATATTTGCCCTGCTCCATCAACATCACCCCGATCCCAAAGAGCGATTCCAGTGATTGTTCATTAACACTCAATGCCTGTCGGAATGCCTTTATAGCGACAGTTGCATAATTTTGGCGTGCGGCTTCATCTGTTTCGGGATCCAGAAAATAGCGTGCATTGACCAAACCTTTGATTTCATAACCCCGATAGCCTGAGATCCCTTTATCTATAGACTTTTGTGCATAGTCTAAGGCCAATACACTTTCGCCAATTGCATAATAAAAATGGGCTGCAATCGCTTCTTGATCTACCTCTTCATAAGATTGATTCTGAAACAAAGGATTGAAGATTTTGGTAATAATCAAAGGCAAGGTAGAGGAACTAGACTGAGCCAAGGGATAAAAAAGATCCTGCTTTTTAGCCATTCCATACTGCTCAATCACTGCGGTATTTTGCTCGGTCTTTTTTAGATAAACAGCAGCTACAGGATCTACAAAAACCAGTTCGTACTTGGGATGATCTTGTAAATGCACAAAAAGCTGAGGCAATTGCTCAATATTTCTCCGCAACAACACCACATAGTCAAAATTATACTTTTGATCTTCTTGGTCAAAGAGGGCGGGTTGCTGTAAAAGTTTATTGTATTGTTCAAAAAAGGAAGTTGGGAAAATATCCAAATCTCTAAGGTCAATATAGGTTTTAAATTCGGGTTTTAAGGCCCAAAGCAGGTAAGCCGAACTGAGATAATCTGCAAAACAGCGACCTTTGATTTCATGCTCTTGAATAAAATTAGCTGCGCCTACTGGATTGTGGCTATTGAGTACCTGCAAGCCAAAAACATCTCTAGATTGAGTCCATTGGTGGTACTTACCACTCACCACAGTAATGTATAATCCTATAATGAGTAGGATAGAGAGTACAGGTAACGCCAAATTTAAGACCTTGACTCGTTGATACAAGAGCTTGAAAAAAGCGTGAATCCCCAAGCCTGCCAAAGGAGCTGCCGCTATTACAAAAAATGGTATATTTCGGTAAGCGGTCAGGCTTAGGTAAAAAAGCATTGCTCCAAGGAGAAGATGCCCTAGGCCAAAGCGATCGACGAGGCTCCAAGGTTCTACTTCTTTGGGTGGAGGTTTTGATTTTGGGGCATATTTTATCTTTCGTTCAATAGGGGCTTGTTGTTTTTTTCTGGGCTTTCGTAGCAATCCCATAAAAATAACGACCAAGGCGGCCAGTCCAAAAAATAGGAGATTGAGATAGGCTTCTTTTTGCCAATAGGCAGCATCTTGGTACGACAACAATTCGGTGGTAAATTTATTATCCTGCAACTGCCCAAAAATATTGAAAGGATGCGCCCACATCAGGGGGCCTCGGGGATTGATTACGACTACGGCTAAAGCTCCCAACACCGCATAGCTGAGTTTAAGGGGCATTTTTTGTCCTTGCTCTCCCCATATTTGTTTACGGAAATAATATTCTACCCAAGTTGCCCCCAGAAAAGCCATCAACAAAACCATTCCCACTCCAAAGGCCTCGTGGAGGTTGGTCCATAGCAATTGTAAGGGGATGAGTGCATAGATCCACTTGGAATCGGGCTTTTTGTGCTGGAGTACAAAGAGGTAGAGATAGATGGCGGTCATGAGGTGCGAACTCATTTCGGGGCGACCAATCATTCGAAAGTCTAGTGTAAACAAAGCCAATGCTCCTGCAAGAGCCATAGCAAGATGGGGGGCTTGAGTAGCTTGGGGTTGAATTTTGTGGTGTAGGACTTGGGTGGTTTTTGCCACAAAAAACATGATGAGTGTTGTAAAGATAGCCTGCAGCACAAATACCATTTCCGGGCCACCGATGGCTTTAAAAGTGGCGATAATGATTTCAAACAGCCATTTTACGTTAATCCAATTGGTGCCCTCTTGGGTATAAGAAAAAGGATCTTCATAAGTCACTCCATTGCCCCACATCCATTCTCCCGTTCGGTACATCCACCAAAGGTCGGGTTCTCGAATACCTTTGAGACAAAGAGCTATGCCTAAAATGAGCATTAAATACCAAGCGATACGAGAAAGGAGTTTAGGGTTCATGCTGATGTATTAAACTTAGAAGATTAGACCAAAATACAGACTTTCAGCTAAAAATACAACTACTAGACGGCTCGCTTTCTGCTTCTTCTAAAGACAAGTAGCCCAAGCACCAAAAGTCCCCCTCCGGCACCTAAGAAATAAATCCACCAATAGGAAGTTTCGCCTTTTTGTTGCATCTCAACTGGCTTGTCGCTTCCTAGTTGCACAAAAGCCGCCCAAAATGCAGGGTGCTGTGCTATATCTACACTTTGATCTAGGTATTTCAACTTTGCTTGCCGTAGTGCTTCAACCTTATTTTTTCCTTTAGCTAATTGGTCATAATACAACTGCATAATGATTGCGGTAGATTGATCGTTCACCTGCCAAAGGGAAACCAATAAAGCAGGTACTCCAGCATACATAAAAGAACGCGCCAAAGAAAGCACCCCCTCCCCTTGTTGGAAATTCCCAAACCCTGTTTCACAAGCAGAAAGCACCACCAAGTCTGCATTGAGATGCATATGAGAAATTTCATAGGCCTGTAAAAAATTATCTTCTGTGGTATCTCCATTTTCGGTAAATGCGAGCGCCGATCGAATGGGATATTGCCGATCTAGTAAACCATGCATGGCTAGGTGGATCACTTGATAATCTGCAGCTAGATTTTTAAAGTTTTGCTCATTGGCAGCCCCATCAAAGAAAAAATCTCCTTTAAACAAATCCTGAAGGGTTTGCAGCTCCTCTTTGGCGGCTGGTAAATCCTGTAAGCTAGAGCGTAAACCTTTCAGACGAGGAGATCGGGCATTTATATACAGATCCTCGGCCGTTGTTTCCTTGCTATAACTTGCAGCAAAGCCCAAAAAACCTTTAGTTCCTTTTTGCTCTTGAGTTTGTTCCCTCTCGTTCAACACCAATCTAGCAGAATAATTATAGTAAATCCCATAATCTTTGACTAAATAAGGCAATTCTTGATAAATACCTTCATAATAGGGGGCTGCTTTTTCCCCTAATAATGCCTCAAAAGGGATATGCCCTAGCATCTTATCAGGGATAATTAGAAGACGATCTTTTCCCTGAAGTTCTTCCTTCAAAGGTGCGATCAGTACATCATAAAGCTCTTTAGCACTGCTGCTATATTTTTGATAGGCAGCTTTTGGATCTTCTACAATGGCTTTATAATCGCTCAAGCTTTCTCGGTAGGCCTTAACCAGTTCATTCAACTCTGCGGCTGCTATAACTTTTTCATAAAACTGAAGTTCGGCATTATAATCCATTGAAACAATATACAATTTCTCCTCTCCAACATAATATTGCAACAACAAACTATTGGCACTCAAATATGTTTTCAAGTAGTTTAGATCTATGGTTTGGGAACTATATTGATTCTTATAAAATTTAGGATAATGCGTTTTTAGATAGGCTTGATAATTTCGGGTAGCTTGGTTATTTTCATTTAATGCTTGTTTTAACACTAAGGATAAACTGTCGTTGCTTAGCTCAATGAGTTGTTTTTTGAGTTCTGCTTGTTCTTTTTTCAAGGCTTGGCCTTTGAGGATGAGGGAGTCTGGCAAATCACCAAAAGCGGAGAGGGCCTTAGCTCTCAGTGCATCTGCAATAAGCATGGCTTTATTTGACTCTATTAAATGAAAAGCTTGATCTACGGCCTTTGGCATTTTTGACAATATACCTAAGGCATCCTCCGATAGCTCTGCCATAGATGACAATGTGGTTAGTTTATCGCTATCGAAACTTTGCTGACTCTTTAATTGAGTGAGGTAGTTCATGCTGATCTTCAAACACCTGAGGTAGTCTTCTTGATCGGCAAGCTCAGCGACAATCTTTAGCAGGGTGGTATAGCTTTCTGTAGCCCGAACTGAGCTGAAGAAATCGGCTTTGGGCAATTGTTTCAGTAGGTCGCTAACTTCTGCTTTCAGGTTCAACTCTTTGGTATTACTTTCAAAAGCTTTGGTTACATTCAACAAGGCATCCTCTTTATTCCCCATAGCTAATTGACAAAGGGCTATTTTGTTGTAGACTAAACTAATTTTGGGGTTACGTTCACTAATTTGATTGAGGCGAATTCGTTTGGACGCTATAAATAAAGGCAGTGCTTCTTCATGTCTTTTCAAATTGACCAAGGCCGAAGCTTTGTTGAGTAGTGCAATTGCAGATTCGGGATGCTCCTTTCCATAAACTTTATAGCTGAGCTTCATCGACTGGTCAAAGCATTTCAATGCCGCTTCAAAATTATCAACTTCATTATAAGCTGATCCTAAATTATTTAATACGATAGCATAAAGTCCCGTTTCTGTTTGCCCTAACTCTTCAAGCGTCTTGTGTAGTTTTTCAAAAATCTCAATTGCTTTATCATAATTCAAAGCTTTAAGATAAATAGCCGCAAGTCCATTGAGAGATTGAAGGTACTTGGGATGGGTTTCACTCATTTGACTTGAACGAATTTCAATAGATTCCCTCAAACTATTCGCAGCTTCTTCGTACCTCCCAGTATTCCAATATACTCCTGCAAGATTATTTAACACCTGAGCATAAACCTCTGAGGTTCGACCCTTTGTAGCTTCAATAATAGGTAATGCTCTAAGCATATAAGGTTCTGCCATTTCATACTCTCCTTTATAGAGATAGTTCAGTCCTAGGTTGTTTAATGCAAAGCTATAACGTTCAGACTTAGGGTTGGTAGCTTTCCAGTACGTTAAAACTTGAATGAGGTAATCTTCTGCTTTATCTAAGTTACCCATTAGGGTGTAGTAACTCCCCATGATATTCATAGATATTGCATAGTATTCATGTTTTGTCCCAAGTAATTCTTCTGCTTCTGCTACTAGCTCTAAGAGATAGGATTCTTTATCTTTAAATTTAGGGCCTGTTGAGTAGATAGAGCCTAATTTAGTTTTGAGCAAAACATACAGCTTAGGGTTTGAGGACTTCCACCCTTCCATGCGGCCGATTTCTTTGAGATAGAAAGACTCTACTCCCTCTACATCATTCGTAGCCCAATACGTTTCTTCAATAATCGTATAAGCATCACGAATAAGACTGTCTTCAGCCTTAGTTTGAATTAAAGCATCAAGGTGTTGAATATAGTATTGACGCGCCAACTCAAAGTTTTCATTTTCATAAGCGAGGTCTCCTTCTCTTAGTAAGGTGGAAGGCTGAGTAGTTTGCGCATTCAGATTCAGACAGATACAAGAAAAAAGTAGAAATAGGGTATTTTTTAGGGGAAGCTTCATGAGATTTTGAGGATCGTAATCCCCTTTGCTTAGCAAAAATCCACAAATAACCAATATTCAAATAATTAGGCAAAGGGAATAGGGTAAAACAATATAATACTTGACGGGCAAGTTAATATACATAATACAAAAAAGCCTGCTCTTTTCAGAACAGGCTTCAATATTTTATAATTCGAAAGAATTAGTCACGAGCGATTTTCACTTGCTTGCGCAAAGTAGCTCCAGTTTCGT
>CAZOLU010000082.1:0-3587 GCA_964580485.1 uncultured Saprospiraceae bacterium
ATTGCAGCAGGGGCTAACCGCATTATGACCATGGATTTGCATGCCGACCAAATTCAGGGTTTTTTCGATATCCCCGTAGATCATCTCAAGGGCGATGTCCTCTTTTTTCGTTATTTGGAAAAACAAGATACCAGTAATGTAATTTTTGCCTCTCCAGATGTGGGTAGTACCAAAAGAGCTAGAGTCTACGCTCAACATTTTGATACTGGATTGGTGATCTGCGATAAATATCGCCGAAAGGCCAATGAAATCGCTGAAATGACTGTAATTGGAGATGTAGAAGGCAAGGATGTGATCTTGGTAGATGATATTATTGATACTGCCGGAACCCTCTGTACAGCCGCTCAAGCACTCATCGATAAGGGGGCTAACAGTGTGCGTGCCTTTTGTACACATCCTGTGTTATCTGGTCCTGCTTATGAGCGTATCGAGAAATCGGCACTAACAGAACTGGTAGTTTCAGACACCATCCCCCTGTGCAAAGAATCTAGCAAAATCAAGGTAGTTTCCTCCGCTAAGTTATTTTCTAGAGCCATTCGCAACACTCATGAGCACCGCTCTATCTCAGCCCTATTTGTGGAAAAGAAGCAAAGGTCTAGCAAATAGCAGCTTCTTTGAAATTGGACAGTGTTCTGTTTTAAATGATAAGACTCAAAGACTAGTGCTGTCTTTGAGTCTTAAATTTAGTAGCCCTTGCTAGAGCGCTGTAAATGGAGTATCAACATCACTCTCCACGAGCTACTTCTTTAGCTACCGTATTTTTATCTAAATTGCGTACTGCAAAGTTATAGCCATTTTCAAACATTAGCTTCTGTAAAATTTCTTCAGGACTATACCCAAACATCAAACGTTCGATCTCTTCCACAGTAAACAGATCAAAAATAGGCTCTGGATTTTTCAAAAAGTTGAGTAAATCCTCTGCTAGTTTGGGCATTTCATTAGAACGAGGATAAGCATCAAAAGGCACAATCATTCCATCAAAGTCAGAACCAATCGCCACAATATCCCAAGCACTTTTTTCATCTACTGCCTCAATACATTCGAAAATATTCGCCCACATAATCTTGGCATAGAGCTTTCGACTTTGTGCCGATCCTGGAATTACATCTTTTAAAAGCTTTTTACCTTCCTCACCTACCAAGCGATATTTATCCAGCATAATGCCAATAATCCCATGAGACTTGTGAATCTCTCGTACATCTTCATCACAGAGGCTAATCGTCCACAAATTGAGATAAGCATCCTTGTTTTTACCCTTTTTATCCTTGGCTTGATACTCTTTGCTATTCATCGGAATGCCAGCCACGGTACTGTGCGAACTGATAATTCCAACAGTATCACCCTCTTGGCGGAGCTCCTCTAAATAATTGTAGTACCATTGACGAGCAGGCAAGCTCATATGTTTGACATCAACCAAAATGCGGCGACCTTCAGAACGGTCAAGCATGCGCTTAATAACTTTTTCCCCTAGAGGAGTAAGTGGCTCCCCCACCCCTTTATTACCACCAAAAACAAAGGTCTGTAAACCCGAAAAAGTACGGGCATGTCCTCCTAAACCATTCCAAAAGAAATGATTGATATTCATAGACAATACTGGATAATCCAACATATCTGGCGCACAATCTCGCAAAGGTTTGATTCCCTTGATTCGATCTAAATTAGCCATATAAAACTGCTCATAAGAAAGGGTATGCGAAACATCTTCATTATCAATAGAATGCCCTAAGGAATGACCTCCTTCAATGTTCAACACTACTGCAATTTTGGAGGGGTCAGCCATAATCTCTTTGAGATGCTTGCCCGAACGAGCCACCTCATAAGTATAAGCTTTTCGACCTCTATAATAAGGTTGTAATTCAGCATCTCGCACAAATTCAATATTCTGTACCAGATCTTCATAATAGTTGATAATCTGCTCTTTCTCTGTAATACTATCATTTTCTACCCCAGAAACACAGGCCATGGTCGTAATCCCCTTCTTTTTCTCATTCAACAAACGAGCATCCATCATTCCTTTTTCCAAAGGAGTTAGCGAAAGATAACCCAATTGTACATTCCCTTCAAGTAATCCTTCAAAATGGCATTGAGAGGTACGAGGCACCTCCTTAGAACCATTTACAAACAATTTAGCCATCTTCCCCTTGCAATTATGATCAATTTGTTCCCAAATATTATAATCATTGACATGCCTAGAATTAAATGGCTTTAGAGCACTGTGAATGTGTACATCTGTGTAGGGAAAGGACGTTACATAAAAATTTTCTTGGTTTTGGGCTTGCATCCAACTAGCAAGCAATAAAAAGACCAAGGAGCAGTATAGCCAGTGTTTTGGGAGTAATACAGTTTGGAACATTGGAATAGATTCGTGTAGTTTAATGTAAATAAATTGATTGTATGTTTGGTTAATTTTCATTCATAAGACAATGAGGGCTTTTAAACACATGAAAATGCTTTCATAAGATACTTACAATCCAATTGTTTATGTATGAAAAAACTCAAAAGATGTGTATTCTTTCTACTGCAAAAACTGTACTAAAAATAATTTTTGGCACAGTTTTTTTACTTTTTAACAGATTTATTTGTTTTGACCCTAAAATTTAGGGCATTTTGCTAAAAAGGCTACAAGATCTTCTAAAATCTTGTAGCCTTTCCACCTGACCTATTTTGAGGAGAAACTAAAAATAGATTTTGGTTTGGGGCAAAGCCTTTCGCAAGGCCTCCACATCTTCAGGAGGCAAAGGGTTGGTGCTTAGGTCTAAGACCTTTAAATTCTTGAGCTGCTGAAGCCCTTGAGGAAGAGCCGAAAGCTGATTGTCATTGAGCAATAGCTCTTCGAGTTGGGTAAGTGCTCCAATAGACTCAGGAAGTTGAGTAAACTCGCCCCAACTCAAATTTAAGACTTTTAGTGTCTTGATTTCGGCTAGGGGAACCAGGCTTTTTTCAAGATCTAGTTTAGGATTTCCCTCTAAATTCAGCCAATGCAGTTTTGCCAACAGCTTAAAATCAGAGGGCAACAGCTCTAGGTTGGTACGATTGAGGAAAAACACACGCAAATCTTTGAGTTCTTGTAGTCTATCCCATGCTCCCTCAAAATCAAATTCAGTGTTTTGACTCAGATCTAGATGCTGTAACTTGTTCAAACGCCCAAAAGACTTTGGCAGATCCACCAGATCATTTTTGCCTAAAATCAATACTTTGAGGTTAAACAACTCCCCAATTTCTTCTGGAACATGGGTATAATCTAAGTTTCCGAATAAATCTAGCTTATAAATCTGACTAGGGTGATCGAGGGCACTAGAAAGGGAGTTGTACGTAGGGCTATTTTCCAAATTTTCTGCGTCAGGCAACATGGCAAACTGCGCAAATGCAGCCACTGGGAAAAAAAGCATTAGCTGAAGGTAGAGTAATTTCATTTTAGGTGAATTTTGTCAAGAATAAATTGATGCACGGGGGGCGGGGACATCATTGGAAATTCAGCTCATCATTCTGCTGTATTCTAGAGCTTTAAAATGGGTTCTCCCAGCATCATATAACAATTTCTTGCATACTGTTCCTGAGAAATTTATATCACTAACAATTGTTATTGT
>CAZOLU010000082.1:3597-4077 GCA_964580485.1 uncultured Saprospiraceae bacterium
TAGAGCTTTAAAATACTAAAAAAAAAGAAAACCTTAGATAGAACTCACTGATTAGTAGGATTTTTTACAAAAACTTAAAGTCTATTCATATTTCTATAACTTATGCTCTCCATTAGCTATTGGCAAAGAAATCACCTAACGATTTAGCCTATTTTCTTAACTCCTAGCCTTGTTCTACGCCTTTGGAGAAAGGCTAGGTTAGGGTCATCATTAGGACAAGCCCTTTAGGAAAGGATCCTAATAGCCGACTTTAACCAAGTCGTTCCCTTTCTCCTTGGGACCTTTGGCATAGGGTTTGGCAATCCTAGGGATAAATAGTTACAAAATCCCTTTATAATAAAACAGAGTGTCCTAGTTTTCGTTTCTATTAGATGAAAGCCTATTTTCCCTCATCAGCTTCAAAATAAATGTTAGCATTACTATGGATCCGGAGAATATTACCCTATTGTTAAAAAATGCCGCTACGGAAGAAGATCCAGA
>CAZOLU010000082.1:4087-12107 GCA_964580485.1 uncultured Saprospiraceae bacterium
ATTGCCAAAAATATTCGCTTCCAATGGCAGGGGGATCTTACCATGAATCCCACTTCCTTAGTTCATGAGGCCTATCTCAAATTAGTAGACCAAGACCTAATGAATATTGAAAGTCGCCGACACTTTTTTGCAATTGCAGCCAAAGCTATGAAACAAATTCTCATCAATTATGCAGAAGTAAAAACTGCCCAAAAGCGAGGGAATAATCCTATTCAAGTAGAACTGCATGACAGCGAACTCCCCATTGATATGACGGAAGAGTTTAGCGATCAGATTCTAAAACTTTGTAATGCACTAGAAGAGCTAAAAAAACACAATAAACGCCAGAGCCAAGTTGTACACTATCGATTTTTCACAGGACTTCCATTAAATGAGATCGCAGAGTTGCTAGAAGTCTCTACTCGCACCATCAAAAGAGATTGGAATAGTGTCAAGCTTTGGTTGTACCAACAAATGAGTCATTAACATGCAAGACAACTGGACTCTAATCCAAGAAATTTTCAATGATGCCCTAGAACTAGACGAAACCCAACGCGAAGCCTTTATCCTTAAAGCTTGTAAGGGAAATGAAGCCCTACTCGCTAAAATTCGGACAATGCTGGAGCAAATGAAGGCAGCTAATGCTTATTTCAATGACTTTGAGGAGGCTCTAGTTAAAAGCATTGAGGGGGACCAAGCGCTACCCAAACTATCCAATTATGAAATCCTGCAAGAACTTGGAGAAGGAGGGATGGCCAAAGTGTTTTTGGCAAAACGAACCGATGGTAAACTAGAACAAACCCTAGCCATTAAAATTCTCAAGCAGGGGCTAGATCAGCAGCAACTCTTGCAACGCTTTGAATATGAAAAACAAATTTTAGCCACACTCAAGCACCCCAACTTAGCTCAAATCTATGATGCTGGACTCACCGAAAATGGACTGCCATTTTTTGTAATGGAGTATGTAGAGGGACTTTCTTTGCTAGAGTATTGTCGCCAAGAGCAACTGAATATTGCAGCACGGCTCCAACTTTTTGAGCAAATTTGTAGTGTTTTGCAATATGCACATCAAAACCTAATTGTCCATCGAGATCTCAAGCCATCTAATATTATGGTAGATCAAAACGGCCAGATTAAATTACTAGACTTTGGTATTGCAAAAATCCTCAACGATCAAGACCCAGAGCTTACGCAGCTAGGAAGCCTGCTCCTCACCCCCAATTATGCCAGTCCGGAACAACTGCTCGGAGAGCCCGTCAGTACCCAAAGTGACATTTACCAACTGGGCATCATACTTTATGAGTTGCTTACGGGATATCGCCCGCAGAACTTGGGCAAGACCATTTCTAGTAGCACCAGAAGGATTGATATTTTGCCCCCGAGCAGTCCACAAAAAAGCTTTGAGCAACGTTCCACAGAAGAGCAGCAACAGCTAGCTCTAGAGCGTAGCAGCAAAATACAAGAGTTGAAGCAAGTACTCCGTAGCGACCTTGCCAACATCCCCCTCAAATGTTTGGAGCTAGAGCCTTCTCAACGCTATGATAGTGTAGGGCAGTTAAAAGAGGATTTGCGGCGTTACCAAAAACGCCTGCCACTGCTTGCCAAAGCACCTAGTACGAGCTACCGTATTCGGAAGTTTGTGCAACGCAACCAAGTGGCTGTATTATTTTCTTTGGCTTTGCTGCTCTCTCTGCTTGCAGGGATCATCCTGAGCAGCTGGCAGGCACAGATTGCTTACAAAAACCTGCAAAGGGCGGAAAAGCAGAGCCAAAGAGCAGAACGGATTAGCGAATTTTTAATCAAGTTGTTTAGCAGTCCTGATCCTCGGAATCCTTTAGGCGAGGGGAAGGATATTACACTGCGTGAGTTTTTGGACAAAAGAGTTGATCGCTTGGAAGAAGAATTGAGTGATGAACCAGACTTGCAGCTAGAACTCTTGGGTATTGTTTCCGATTTGTATGAGAATATGAGTTATTACAAGGCCTCCAAAGCATTGGAAGAAAAATTGGCACCACGTTATAAGCAAAACTTTGGATCTAAGTCTGAAAAATACCTCGAAAGTCAGTTGAGGATTGCAATGGCTACACATAATTTGGGGGCAGTTGGAGCTGCGGATAGTATGTATCAGCAGCTTTTGAAAGACTTTGACGCTGAAGAAGGCTTGAAATATGCTAAAATTCTAAATGATTATGGATTATTTCTCCAAACTGCTAAGGGCGATTTTCCTAGTACCGATTCCATGCTTTCTTTATCCGAAGCTATTTATATTCAAGAAGAAGATACCTTAAATGCTAATTTTGCTGCCTTACTCAGTAGTCGAGGATTGCTCAAAAATCTTTTGGGACAGTTGCAACAGGCAGGTCATTATTATCAACGGGAGCTTAGTATTCGTAAAAAAATAGGAGAAAAAGGTATTCCTATTGCCTTGGCAGAATCCAACTTATCTACCATTCTGCAAAAGACAGGTCAACTCCAAAAAGCAGAGGAGATGCAGGTGCATGCCCTGAAGATTTTAGAGCAAGATTTGGGGATGGATCACATTCATAGTATTCATGCACTCAATAATCTGGCGGTCATTTATTTGCGGCAGTTTAAATATATCAAAGCAGAACGGGTGGCCAATCAGGTTTTGGAATTGTATTTAGCAAAACTTGGTAATTCCTCTTATGAAACCGCCGTAGCTTATCTTAATACCGTGATTTATCTTATTCGAAAAGAAGAATTTGAATCAGCCTTAGAGCAAGTTAGAAAGGCTCAAACTATTCTAGATCCCATTTTACCTCCCACTCATTATTTACATGCCGTTCCCTTATTTGCAGAAGCTTTGATTTATGCCCAAACAAATCGGGGAAATCTAGCACTAGAAGCTGCCGAAAAAGCTAAAGCTTTACTACAATTAAGCATTCCTCCTCAACATGAATATTGGGGAGTACTCTATGCTCGGCAGGCAGCAGCCTACCGCTCACTCAATCAATTGGAAAAAGCAAAAACAGCAGGAGAAGACGCTTATAAAATTTTAGCTGCCCGCTTGGGAGATGAGCATTACAATACTCAAAATATTATTGAAATACTCCAAGATGTCTATCAAAAACTGGGAGAAGAGCAGAAGGCAAAAGATTTTTCTCAAAAAATTATTCAAAAAGATTAAATAGCATGTCCCCTTTTTAGGATCATTCCTGTATAGCTAGTTGAAAGTATAAAACCGTACATATTTTCGAAGCCTAAAGGCAACGACTTGCGTAGATCAGAAAATTACCCCTTAAGGGGTTAATTTTTAATCCAACTGCGCAAGCTGTATCCTGGGGATGCTCCAAAGGAGTCCTTGGGACCTTTGGCATAGGATTCAGTAAAATTAATTGAATTTCGATTTGTGTACGGTTTTATAGTTGAAAGAACAAAATTTTATAAAACTCAATCAACTACTATGCAATCTAATTCTTTTTTGATGCTCTTAGGCTTAATTTGCCTTTTTCAATTCCCTAGCTTTGCACAAAATAAAGATGTGGAAGGCTCTAAAGACCACCCAGAGGTCAAACGCTATTTTAAGAGTTGTATCAAAGCCTATGATGAAGTTGAAAATCGGGATTATTATTATGTCATTGGTCCTGCCAACCATCAATTTCCTGATTATGCGGAAACCAAAAGAGATTTATACAAAATCAAAGCCGAT
Source organism: uncultured Saprospiraceae bacterium (assembly GCA_964580485.1). Lineage (GTDB taxonomy): Bacteria > Bacteroidota > Bacteroidia > Chitinophagales > Saprospiraceae > Saprospira. The sequence goes on from CAZOLU010000082.1 coordinate 7,737, forward strand.
CATATTCAGCTGCTCAACTACAAAATAGAACCTAAGGTGGCTGATTTTGAGTTAATGGACTATTTCTCTAAGCAACTTTTGGGATGCGGTTATCAACTGCTCTATCGCTGCGATAAGGAAGGTGAATGTGGGATCGGTTTTATGTGGAATTTCTTTACAGGTGCTAATCCTTACAACTTTGAGAATGGCCTGCATTATGGACTAACCGATAGTAAAACTATCTATGCTGTTTTTCAAAAAGCAGGACGCATGGCAGTAGTGATGACCAATAGTTCCGCTGCAGATGGTGAGTCAACGGCAGTGCTACATATGATTAAAACCTCTGAAAATCTAACAAATGGCAACTTACTTTATGCATTCAGAGATGGGGTCAACTTAACGAAGCTACCTGAACATTATAGTATTAAACGGACTTTTCATGATGAAGATCTTGAATATGTCTACCCTTTCAAATATGATTATCAGAATAATCACACCTTGGTAAAGAAAGATCTTATCTCAACACTTTATTTTGTTAAAGGTCAGAAAGACAAAGCTGTTTTCAACTATTTGAAGAACCGTCTTATCGCTAAAGAAGAGGATGGAGGGCTTGAATTTGAGTTGGTTTATCAATGCACTTATGAGGAACAGTGTGGGATAGGGATGTTTTTAGAAATGTATTTGAAGGATCATAATTATCAGAATGTTCCTACTGATTTTTATCAAGGCATCAATGACATTAACCCCATTTATGGAGTTTTCAGAAAAGGGGAACGGCTACTTGTTTTAGTTGCAAGTCAGCATAATGAGGATGAAGGAGGTCATGTTTATGTATTGGCAGAGGCATTGGGGTCAATTGATGGAATGAATATGGGGATTGACCACAGTTTGAGTAGTGGTTCACAAGATGTCAATACCAACTCCACTAATGATGATGAAATTGTAGATGATGCTTTAGAAGATTATTTGGGAGGCTGGAAAAGCTCTTGGGGTGATATGGTCATTGAATTTAAGGACGGAAGGGTCATTGGCACCTATACCCATGATGAGGGCCGACTAGATGGGGTACTGGAAAATGGGGTTTTTAAAGGGACTTGGAAAGAAGCTCCTTCTTATAGTTTCCCAGATGATGGTGGAGAGGTGATCCTCCGACTCTCTGAAGACAAGCAAAGCTTCAAGGGCAAATGGCGCTATGGAAATTCGGGAGCATGGAATGAAGATTGGACGGGTTATCGGGAGAAATAGGTATCGATTGTCCCAATTTTTTCAACTCTTGTATAGCTAGTTGAAAATAAAAACGGCTTTATCATCCACTATAGTCCATGAAAGTTCTACTGGCAACTAATAATCAGCATTTTAGTTAAAAAAATTTTTATCTAAATCATTGATAATCTATTGCCCAAAAACTTCACGGACTATTATTCATCAATTAAATAGGTTTAACATGAAAAAAATCAGCACAATTATATTTCTCTTAATGAGCCTATTCTTATTCGCTTGTGGTGGAGAAAAAAAAGGGAATTCCTCTTCCGATTCTAATGCTAATAGTAGCACTGAAATCAATACTGAAGATAACGACACAGGCGATAATGCAAACAGAAGCTATAAACTGGGCAAAGTCATCTTTACTGCAGAAGGAGGAACACGAGAAATTGAGCAATTCGGGATAGATCCCTATACGATCATGACCTGGGTTACCCCCAAAAGTGGTGTTGAACCTACAGCTAATGTAATTTTTAAATCCAATGATTTGCAAATTACCTCTATGGTGTATATCCAAGATTTTGATGCTATGCAAACAAATTATAATGGACAAAAAACCATTAAAAGTGGGCAGCCGATTGTTTCGTTTACTGCCGTAGACATTACTTACATGTTTAGTGAGGGAACCATTACGGTCAATGATTTTTCCAGAAAAACAGGCAAGGTAAAGCTAAAAGTAGAGGGTAAATGCAATAAAAGTGTATTATCTGACCCTTCTGCTATGAAAACCGACTTGCCTGCTTCGCTAGAGATAGATGCCTTTATGCCTTTCTCTAGTGTAGATGGCGTACGTTTAAAAACCGAAGCGGCCGATAAATTCAATGTACAATAACCACAAAATATCCATCAAATGAAAATAATATTAACGCTCTCATTGATGCTTGGTTTAATGATAAGTTGTAATAAATCCGGAGGCGGAACATCGGCTGTAGGAGAAAATTCAAGCAGCAATAGCGCAACAAAAGTTGAAAATCAGTCTGCAACAGTCAATGTCATAGTAAAAGCCAATGGGTCGACCTATTCTATCTCAGATATGGACCCCAAGAAAAGCTACTTGCAGTTTTACACTGCCGATAGTGAAATAAAGCAAGACGGCAACTTCAAAATTCAATCAAAAGATGGATCAGCATCTATGACCGTAATTATAGATGGGTTGAATGCCAAAGGCGCCGATTTGATCAAAGGACAAACTCAAATCGATAAGAATAATACTGTGATTTTATACAAAAAAGGAGATACGGAAATTCGGTTTGTAGAAGGTGAGTTAATGGTAAGTGAAGTTTCTAAGATTACAGGCACTGTAAAGGTCAAAGCTAGTGGGACTTGCACCATAAAAAAAGGAAAGTCATATACTGATTTAGAAATAGATATTCCTGCTGAACTCAATTTAGAAGCAACTATTAGTGATATAAAAACTTTAAACTATAAGAAATAGCCGTCCTAAGACAATGAACGGAAATGGGCGGGTTTCCTTTTATAGACGCTTATTTAATACAGTTTTAGAACAGGTGGGAGTTGGAATGAAGATTGGACAGGTTATCGGGAGAAATAATTTAGGTCTAAATAATCTATTAGGGGGCTATCTTATTGGGGTAGTCCTCTTAATAGTGCTTCGTGCCAAAAGCTATACATAAAAACTTACAAGACAGAGTATTTAGTACTCTGTCCGCTAAGTTTTTTTTAATGCAGCTTTTTTGAGAGCCCTGAAGGCGAGCTGGCATGATGCAATGCATCATAAGCATAAGCAAAAAGCCAAGTTGCGAGGAGGTGAAGCCCCTCGCACAGCATTATGTAATAACTTAGCGAACGCTGTATTTAGTGCTCTACTAGTCTATTGAGGTATAAGCCCCCTAAAAAAACTTGCATTCCTCCTCAAAACCCCTTAACTTGCAATAAATAAGGTTTTATTCACCCTCTAATAATCAAGTTTATGGGTTCTGATTTATATACCATCACTGTTCAGAAAATTCAAAAACGAAAAGTCAGTATCCATGTCGAAGTCATTCACCCTGATGTAGATATGTTTGATGAAGACAAAAACATCGCCTTACAACTCATTGTCGACAGCTATTGGCTCCTAAAAAATGGCTACACCTGGGATATGGGCATCAATGAGAAACAAGCACAGGAAATTCTAAAAAAATCCCCTTACATCAAACAACTAGACGAATGGCTGGAAATCATGCATGGGCAGAAGATTACGATCAGTAAAGCTCAATACGATGAGATAGAAAAGTCAAAAAATTGGCAATTTGAAGGCAAAAGAATTTCAAGTCTTAGCCAATCTGATGCTAAGTGTACATTAACCTTAGAAACCGACTATGCCGCTTTTATGCGACTAGCCGAACTGATTATTCTAGATATCGAGGTGGATGATGATTTACTGATTTTCGAAGTCTTGGAAGAAGGCGTAGTTGCCCATTTGTATGAGGGAATGAGCTTTGCCTCAAGGGCTTATGACTTTACGTATTATGCCAATAGGTGATGGAGCAAGGGCTTCATTACTTGGAACACTCCATCACACCAACACCTTCACCAAACTTCCCATCACCACCAATTCATCTTCCCAATAATCCGCTTTTTCCAAATCCACTTCTACAATTTGGTTGATAAGACGCTCATCATAATCTAAACACACTTTCACGTAATTATCCGTAAAGCCAAACATTTTACCATCGACCTGCTTCGCCTCGATCAGTGCAGGACGACGACGACCAGCTTGTTGCTCATAAAAATGACGACGCTTTTTCTCCGATAAAATGCGCAACATCTCATTCCGCTCACGGCGAGTATGCACAGGAACAACCCCATCCATCTCTGCCGCAGGCGTATTAGCACGCTCAGAATAAGTAAAAACATGCAAGTAGGAAACATCCAGCTCATTGATAAACTGATACGTCTCCATAAAATCTTCATCCGTTTCGCCAGGAAAGCCCACAATCACATCTACACCAATACAAGCATTGGGCATCACTCGGCGAATAGCCGCCACGCGATCTGCATAAAGCTCCCGCTTGTAGCGGCGGCGCATCATTTTGAGTTGCTTGTTGTTGCCCGACTGTAAAGGCACATGAAAATGCGGTAAAAATCGATTCGACCCTGCCACAAATTCGATGATTTCCTCCGTCA
>CAZOLU010000083.1:0-11922 GCA_964580485.1 uncultured Saprospiraceae bacterium
CTACTGCTGCGAGAGGAATTATACAATGGATCAACTTGCTGGATGTCAATAGTAATGCCAGTATTTACTTCCCCAAAATTTTAGGATTTAGAAATTGGTCTCTGAGTGTGGAGAACCCCAAGTCTAAGGTGACACTTAGCTATCGCTATTTACAACAGGCCACCGACTTTCGAGTAAGCTCTTTTGATGCACTCTTTGGCTATACTTGGACCACGGGCAAGCGGCAGCACAGCTTTAGCTGGAATCCCCTGATGCTGAATTTTACCTTACAACCCTACTTGCAGCCAGATTTTAGCGCACGCCTAGAGGCCAGCAATATTGCCCTTTGGCTCAGTTTGCAAGAGCGCTACTTTATTCCTGGAGCCAACTTTAATTATAGTCGAGGGCCTAAAAATCCAGGGGGGAAACACTTGTTTTATTTTCGCTTCTTTGCTGAAATGACAGGGAACTCGGCGTGGTTGCTGGATCAATTGAATCAAGCAGGAGAGCTCAACTTTTGGGGGATTCCCTACTCTCAATACGGGAAGTTGGATGTGGATCTCCGCTATACATGGCATATTGCCCCTAATTATACCTTTGCTAGTCGCCTAATGGCAGGTGGGGCGCTGCCTTTTGGCAATTCGGCTAGTGTGCCCTTTGCCCGTCAGTTTTTTCTAGGAGGGCCTAGCAGTATGAGGGGTTGGAATATGCGCTTTTTAGGGCCTGGGCGTATCAAGCCAGAGGCTGGTGCCGAATTTCAACTAGGCGATCTGCGCTTGGAGCTCAATGCCGAATTTCGATTCATGCTCAACTCTTGGATCGGTGGGGCTATTTTTACCGATGTGGGGAATATCTGGCTGAGTCGAGATCCTGGACAAAGCGCAAGCACCTCCATCCCTCAATTACCAGATGAAAATGGCGTTATTGGTATGGACTTTATACAAGAACTCGCTATGGATGTAGGAGTCGGTGCTCGATTCGATATGTCTTTTTTTGTATTGCGGTTAGATTTGGCCTGGCAAATTCATGACCCTTCTGGTTTTTACAATAACAATGGATTGCTGGTAGGGCCTGACGGCAAACCTGTATACTGGAAAATTGGTCCGGTTAATTGGGTTTTGGCCGTAGGTTACCCATTCTAAGGGTTGAACCAAAATGAAAAGGAGCTGTTGAAGATTTGTTATGACTCATCACTCACAGGTGTAAAAAATAAATTATACATGCGCAGCTCACTACGCTTCCATCTAATTGGGCTTTTCTTCTTGTGTTCCTCCGTATTATTTGCTCAAAATTATACCATTAGTGGTTATATTCGAGATGAAAATAGTGGGGAAGATTTGATTTATGCTACGATTTATGCTGAAGAGGCAGAAAAAGGGGTAGCTTCTAATGTATATGGCTTTTACTCACTTACGTTACTCAGAGCTGCAAATTAAGATTAACCTACAAAAAGATACTAGCCTAAATGTAGCACTCTCTAATCAAGAAGGAGTGATGATGGATTCCGCCGTAGTAGTGACGGATGAGCGAACCAATGAAAATGTGGAAAGTACACAGATGGGGACGGTCGAGCTTTCTACAAGAGAAGTAAAGAAGTTGCCCGCTTTGATGGGAGAAGTAGATATCCTTAAAACAATTCAACTACTGCCTGGAGTCTTGGCGGCAGGGGAGGGGAATGCTGGTTTTTTTGTACGTGGTGGAGGCGTTGATCAAAATTTAATCTTATTGGATGAAGCTGTGGTGTATAATGCTGGGCATTTACTTGGGTTTTTCTCGGTGTTTAATGCCGATGCTATCAAAAATACAACCTTGATTAAAGGGGGAATGCCTGCCAATTATGGGGGAAGACTTTCCTCGGTAGTTGATATACAAATGAAAGATGGCAACAATCAACACTTTGCGTTAGAAGGTGGGATTGGAGCAATTTCTTCTCGTCTAACCTTTGAGGGACCCATCGTTAAAGACAAAGCATCCTTTATTCTATCGGGACGCCGCACCTATGCTTTTGATATTGCACAGCCTTTTCTGAGAGGGACTAATTTTGAAGGAACCAACTACTATTTTTATGATTTTAATGCTAAGGTCAATTGGCGAATTTCTCAAAAAGATCGTCTTTTCCTCAGTGGTTATTTTGGTCGGGATGTCCTGGATTTGAATAGTCCCGATCGGGATTTGAACTTTAAGTTGAATTGGGGAAATGCTACGGCTACTCTTCGCTGGTATCACCTTATCAATGATAAGATGTTTATGAATACCATGCTCATTTTCAACGATTATGATTTCAGTAGTGGTGGTTCACAGGATCAGTTTGCCTTTCAGCTGGAATCTGGCGTACAAGATTGGGGAGCCAAAATCGGCTTTGATTACTACCCTAATGCACAGCATCATATCAAATTTGGAGGAGATTATACCTACCATATTTTTACACCCAACCTAGCAGAAGGTACTTCTGGAGAAGAGGTTTTTATTATTGATCCCAACCAAAAATATGCACAGGAGCTAGGTGTTTATTTACTGGATGATTGGAAAATTAATGCTAAATGGAGTATTAACATTGGCTTTAGAGGATCGCTCTTTCAGCAGTTGGGACCCTACACCGCTCAAGATTCTACCAACTATGGCAACTTTGAAACTGTACAAACTTATTGGGGAGCCGAACCTAGATTGAGTAGCAAATACAGTCTGAGTTCTGTAAGCTCTATCAAAGCTGGGGTTACACTTGGGCGGCAGTATATTCATTTGGTTTCCAATTCTGCTACTACCTTACCCACAGATCTTTGGGTGCCAAGCTCTGACCGAGTACTTCCTCAGTGGGGGATGCAATATGCATTGGGCTATTTTCACAACTGGTTGGATAATATGCTGGAAAGTTCTATTGAAATTTATTACAAAGACCTATACAATCAATTAGACTATTCCGAAACCTTTACGCAAACTTTAGATACTGAGGTAGAAGATGAGTTTGTAAGTGGTAGAGGAACTGCCTACGGACTAGAGCTTTTCCTTCGCAAACAGAAGGGCGACTTCACCGGCTGGATTTCCTACACCCTCTCTCGATCCCTACGCAATTTCGAAGATATTCAAGGCAATATTTTCCCCTCTCGTTTCGATCGCCTGCACGATCTTTCAATTGTGGCAAGTTATGACTATAAACGCTGGAATTTTGGAGCAACTTTTATATTTGGAACAGGAAGCCCTTTTACCCCTATCGAAAGTATTTACCTGATGGGCTTTTCCCCCGTTACGCAGTATGGTAATCGCAACTCTGCACGCCTACCCGCCTATCATCGTTTAGATCTTTCGGCAGCCGTCAAGCTCAACAAGAAAAAAAAGCCCTTTGAATCGACTTTGGTCTTTTCAATTTATAATGCCTACAATCGCCGTAATGTCTTTTTTACCTATACCACTCCCGAAACTGATGCTCGTTCTGGGGCAGTAGCACTCAAATCCTATAAAGTTTCACTTTTTCCTATCATCCCATCTATTAGTTGGAACTTCAAATGGAAGCAAAACTAGTGTTTTGAAGATTAACGATTTTTGAGCCTAATGTTTTGTAAATAAGGAGACTGTATATTAAATTTATATCTATGGGATATTAATTTTGGGTGTTTTTTTATCATACTTATAGTTTTCTAGCCTTTCTACTGTGTTAAGCTTTTGTTATTTTTAGCTGAGCCTAGCTTAAGTATTTAATTTTCTGACCTAGGCTTTGCAATTATACTGTAAAGTAATTATGTTATATATGTAATAATTTGATGAGCTTGCTAGTTTTTAAATAAAAGACAGCCCCCCAAGGCAGTAAATTACATTTTATATCGTTAATATAATTACATAACCTCCAAATCAAGCCCAAAATTTAAAATTACGTTGACTATGAAACCTAACTTTCCAATCCTATGGATAAAGTGTATTTTTATCCTTTCTCTATTATCTATAACCATACCCCAAGTAGAAGCTTCCCACAACATGGGAGGAGATATTACCTACACCTGTTTGGGGGGTAATCAATACCAGTTTACCCTCAACTATTATCGAGATTGTAGTGGTATTTCTGCTCCAGGCTCTATCAACTTTAATATCAACTCTGCTTCTTGTGGTCAGAATCTATCCCTTACTGGAACGCAGGTATCTTCTACAGAAGCTACACCTATTTGCCCAGCACAGATCAACCAAACTTCCTGTAATGGAGGCCCTATTCAAGGGGTAGAGGTTTATGTCTACCAAGGCACAATTACCCTACCTGCTGATTGTAATGATTGGATTGTAAGCTATAGCGATTGCTGTCGAAATTCAGCAATTACCAATTCGACAGGAGCTAGCTTCTATGTGGAAGCATTATTGAATAATCTAGATGTTTCCTGTAACAATTCACCTACCTTTACTTCCTTACCGGTTCCTTATATTTGTGCGAATCAGGTGATGAACTACAATCATGGGGCTGTAGATGCAGAAGGAGATTCTTTGGTTTATACAATGGTAGATGCTATGCAATCTTCTACTTCTGTCATTACTTATAATGCGGGACTTAGTGCTACACAACCCCTCAATACTAGCCCCCCCAGTGGAATGGTTTTTGATCCCAATAATGGACAGATGACCTTTACCCCCACGGCTGGTCAGGTGGCCGTAGCCGCAGTATTGGTAGAAGAGTATCGGAATGGGGTGTTGATTGGCTCTATTATTCGAGATATGCAAATTGTAGTCATCAACTGTACAAACAATACACCTACGGTATCGGCTCCTACGGCGGTATCTGGGGGAAGTAATTCTGGCAACAACTTTTTTACCTGTGAAGGCAATACTTTGGAGTTTACTATTGTAGCAACAGATCCCGATGGTTTGGATATTTTGACCATGACCGAAACTGTTACAGCCAATCTTCCAGGTGCAACGGTAACGGTATCGCCTTCTACTAATCCTGTAACAGTGAATGTATCTTGGCCTGTACCTGCAGCGGCAAACCCCTCTTATGCCTTTACCTTACGTTTTGAAGACAATGCTTGCCCAGTAGTAGGCTTTCAGGTATTGGGCTACACGATCCAGTTGCCTTCTGTTTCGGCTTCGGTCAGCGGTCCTCCCGAATACTGTCCACCTAGCGATAATATTACGTTGAATGCAAATTCAGGTGCAAGTGGAAATTATACTTGGGGGCCTGCAGGAGGACTTTCTTGTACCAATTGCCAAAACCCAACAGCATCTATCAGTGCGCCAACTACCTATACCGTAACCTTCACAGATGGAAGCTCTGGTTGTACTGCAACGGATAATATTACCCTGACGGAGCGTACCATGAACCTTACCGTGAATAACGTACCAGGGGATTGGTGTACTGGAGATCCTCCCTTTCAGATGGAAGCACAGTTGAATGGCGATCCTGGAACTACCATCACTCCTTCTTCCACACTTTATTCTGTGAATAGCATCCCCTATAATGATATTCCAATAACAGGAACTGTAGAATCCTTGACGGATGATGATGTAAATGGGGGATTGCCGATTGGATTTTCCTTTGACTTTTTTGGAAATACCTATACTACTTTTGAGATTAGCTCCAATGGATTCATTTCTTTTGGTGGAAATACTGATAATGGCTGTTGCTCAGGAGATTTGATCCCATCGAATTTTACACCCAACAATTTGATCGCCTTGTTTTGGGAAGATTTAGATCCTGGCAATGGTGGGCAACCTGCCATCAATGAAGTTCGGTATGCAACCGTAGGTACTGCGCCGAATCGAACTCTGGTCGTTGAATGGGATAATGTAGATCATTTCCCTAGTGGCGATAACGTAACTGGACAAATTCATATTCACGAAGGAACAAATTGTATCGAAATGCATGTGCAAAATCAACCTGCTACCTGCTGTAACCATACTTTAGGTATCGAGGATGCTACGGGTACTATTGGATACAGCCCGCCAGGCTACAATGCTACTAGCTGGACTGCCACCACACCCGTTGCTTTTGAATTCTGCCCAGATAACGATACCATCGGTACCGGAATTACCTACCTTTGGTCGCCTGGGCCTGGTGTCAGTGATGTAAATGCACAGGAGCCTACTTTCAATCCACCTTCTGCGCCTGCTTCTTACAGTGTGTTGGCAGATGATGGGGTATGCCAGATTTTGCAAAATGTAAATATTAGCTGTACGCTCTTAGGTGCTGATTGTGAACGCTTTGAGTTGAGCTCTGTTAGTCAGGAGCGCGTTGAATTGCATTGGTCAACGGCTTCAGAAGAGGCCAATGCAGGCTTTTTTGTAGAACGTAGTACTGATGGAGTCAACTATACTCGTTTGGATTGGGTGCCCTCTTTGGGGGATAGCGAAGAAGGTCACCAATATAGCTATACAGATAGCCGTAGTTTGATGCCAGGTACACGCTATTACTATCGCTTGATACAAATGGATCAGGATGGTCTGGAGCATCATTTATGTGAAGTCAAAACTGTTGAGTTACCTGGTACCTTTATCAGTAATTTAGCAGTGCAGCCTAATCCAACTACAGCAGATGCAGAACTGATCCTAGATGCTGCTGAAACAGGGGAGCTGCATATCCTGATTTATGATGTGTTGGGGCAACTTGTATTGGATGCAGGACAGCACCCTATGGAGCCTGGGCGTAATCGATACAATTTAGATCTTTCAAAATTATTGCCTGGAACATACTTTATCCAAGTTGGAAATGATAACTTAGGTTATAAAACTACCGAACGCCTTGTGAAAACTAGGTAAATATAGATTTGTTAGCTTATAAGCAGGTTCTAAAGAAAGAGAATCCCTCTGAGCTTAGACAGCTACGCTTTTAGACCCAAAGACAAGAGTATATCATCTAGTCTTTGGGTCTCTTAGTCTAGCCCACTATATTAAGCAAATGCAACTTTGCTCTGCTTTATGAGCTCAGGATGAGGGACGACTTGTTTTATTTACAAAAATTCAACAATCTCAAGAAATTCCTGTTTCAATGAGGATTGATAAATAGTAATGATTATACTCCAATATCCTATGCCTCAACGTCTCTGTTTTTTTGTCATGATAGTATTATCCTTAACAGGATTAAGCTCCTGTGAAGAAGAATATATCCCTGAAGATGTCTTTGATGAGCCTGAAATTGTGGTAGAAGGCTATATTGAGTATGGCGATTCTGTGCTTCCTCCTTATGTCATTCTAACCTGGAGCTCTCCTTACTTAGCAACATTTTCAGAAGAACAATTGAATGAACTATTTATTCATGATGCTGAAGTTAGAGTTACGGATGGAACAGATACTATTCAGTTGACAGAAGTTTGCATCAGTGATGTATTGGCCGTAGATTCTGCTTTAGCTAATTCTTTTGCCCAATCGATTGGCTTGGGTGGGGTAGATTTATCTACATTAAATTATTGTGCTTATGTAGATTTGGCAGCTTTCTTGGGGGCATCTCCCTTAGAAGTGAGAGAAGGTGGAGTATATGAATTGCAGGTAGTGGTGGGGGAAGACACGGCAAGAGCCGTAACCACTATTCCTCCTTTAGTAGAGTTTGATACCTTTTTTGTAGAAAACCACCCCGATTATCCCGCAAATGACTCCCTTGTAGAGCTACGTGGTCAGATTACTGATCCTGGAGCTGTTGCCAATTATTATCGATTGTTCACCCAACGCAACAGTGAGCCTAGCTATCCCTTATTTGGAGGTTCTGTAACCGACGATAAAATCTTTGACGGGCGTACCTTTGTTTTCCCGATTCAGCGTGGACAGCCGATTACGGAGGAAATTGATGTTAATACCTTTGGTTTGTTTTGGCGAGGTGATACCATTCGGGTCCGAGGTCTCTGTTTAGACTATGAGCATTTTAGATTTTGGCAAACCATAGATTATAATACAGGTTCTCAGGGGCCCTTTAGCTCCTATGTGCGTATTGAAAGCAATGTAGAAGGTGGACTTGGTATTTGGGGAGGACAATCTCTTAAAACCTATCAAATTATTGTTCCAGAATAAACTTGATTCCCAAGGCGAAATTGAATACTTAGATAAAAAAGGCTATATTGCTAGATATATCATCATTCATTTGCCTAATCCAAATTAAGTTGAGCTTTTTATGGAGCAAATAAAATATCCCCTTTTATATATCACATTAGCAGATAGTTCAATACTCGGTGTGCTAGTAGGCACTCCATATCAAGCCATTGAAAAAGATTTAAAAACACTAAAGTCTGTATTGCAAAGCTATCTCGCCAGTCGTTATAAAAAATACAATGACTATCCCTATCCTGCTTTTTCTACATTCAAACTTAAAGTATTTGAGGTGTGGATACGCCCTATGTATAAATCTTCAGAATCATCTTTTCCCTCCAGTAAACGGCTCAAGGTGCCGATTAGTGCTGTTTTTGGGGCTTCTGTAGACGATCAGTTTTATGAATGCCATCTTCCCTTTTTAGGGGAATATTTCAACTATGGAGATCCTCGATTGCTGAATACATTGGTTAAGAATTTTGCAGTAAATAGCCTAAATCAACGATCACCCAAAGATATATTTCGGTTGATGATCAATTCCCAACCTCAACTAGAGAGCATCACTCTTAAAATCAAACCCCACAAAAAAGACAGTTTTGGAAGCAATTGGAGTTTCTCTGAACGAGTGGACACCCTCTCGGCTATGGCGGAATCTTATCCTTTCAATAAAGCCTTGCGCCGAAATATCAGTAAGTTCCCTGAAGCAGCCTGGGAGTTAGAAGATAAGGTAGCCGAAACTATGGATCTTATTCTCAACACACGTTCTAATGTTTTATTGGTAGGTGGATCAGGTGTAGGTAAAAGTGCTGTACTCAAGCAAGCCATCAAAAAAGTTAAAAAATCAGCAAAACTCGATATCTCTTTTTGGCGATTGGTAGGGCAGCGTATTACAGCAAGAGCTAAATACTTGGGCGAATGGCAAAAAAATGTAGAAGAGCTAGTGTATGAATTGCAGTTGGTGAATGGGGTGTTGTGGGTAACGGATATGCTACAACTGATGCAAATAGGAGGAGAAGGCCCCGAAGATAGTGTTGCGGCATTTTTGAGTTCTTTCTTGCAAATGGGGAAAATCCAAGTAATTGGAGAACTAACTCCTACCGAGCTGGAAAGTATGCGGCGTTTGTTGCCAGGCTTTATCGAAAATTTTCAAATTGTAGAGCTAGAAGAATTACCAGAAAAATCTATCTATACCATACTAGATAAGTTTTCAAGCTATGCCGATCAAAATTTAAAAATACCGATCCAAAAAGATGCTCAAGAATTAGCCTATCGCCTGTTGCTTCGATATTATCCTTACGAGCGTTTTCCAGGAAAAGCCATTAAGTTTTTGGGGCAATGTATCAATGAAGCGACTTTGAAAGAGCAAAAGGAAGTGAATAGCAGCACGGTTATTCAAAATTTTGTAAAGCAAACTGGCATGCCGGAGCTCTTTCTGCGAGATGATCAGCTCCTAGACACCCAAAAACTAGCAGCAGACTTCAACGCTCAGATTATTGGTCAGCCAGAGGCCATAAATGCCTTGTGCAATATTGTGAAAATATTCAAAGCAGGACTGAATAATCCCTACAAACCCATTAGTACCATGATTTTTACAGGGCCTACTGGGGTAGGGAAAACTGCAGCCACCAAAGCACTGGCTAATTATTTTTTTGGAAAAGGTACACAAAAGTCCCCTCTAGTGCGCATCGACATGAGTGAGTTTCAGCATCCTGCACAGCTTGCTCGTTTTATTGGAGCAGGAGGAGAGGTAGGAAAGTTGGTTCAGGATATTAGAGAACGCCCCTTTTCAGTGCTGTTACTTGATGAAATTGAAAAAGCAGATCCCTCCGTCTTTGATGCACTTCTAACGGTTCTCGACGAGGGACGACTTGTAGATGCTTATGGACGAGTAACCAACTTTAGGAATACCATTATTATCATGACCTCCAACCTAGGGGCTAGCAATCGAGCCTCTATTGGATACAGTGGAGGAGTACCTACAAGCTACGATTCTGCGATAGCCAAGTTTTTTCGCCCCGAATTTGTCAATCGTATCGACCAGATTGTAACCTTTCAGTCCTTATCCGCACAGCATATTCTTCAAATTACACAAAAGGAACTAAGTGAACTAGAGTTGCGAGAAGGCTTTAAAAAACGGGGAATTTCACTGAAGTTTAGCCAGACTTTAGAAGAACATTTGGCAGAGTTGGGCTTTGATGCTCGCTATGGGGCTAGACCTTTACAGCGTACTATTGAGCAAAAAATTATAGCCCCACTTGCCAACTGGTTGTTGAAATATCCAAAAGTGGCAGATACCACAGTCCTTTTAGATTTGGATGGAATGGAATTATCTATCAAAGAGGGAAGAAAGGTCTAAGTTGAGTTTATTACTCTTTGTTTAGCACCCATCAATTAGTTGAAAAGTACACTGCAAAATGACTTGAAAAACTACTTTTTTTCCTTTATATTTGAAGGGAAGCCAGAGGCTAGAAATCAGTTTTAATATAAACATATAAACTAAAACACATGAAAGACGACGAAAACAACAATGGAAATGGCCCCGGCCCCATGGAGCCTGGTGCAGCAGGAGGTGACATGGGAGGTCCTATGCAAAGAGATGTTAATGAAACTGAAACTCCAGACACAGGAACCGGCTTTTTTGTAAAAGGCTATTACTTTGATACCATCGAATCTGTGTTTACCAACCCCGAGAATAATTTATCCTATGATAATGGAGATAACTATGTCGGAGAGATACGTGATGGTTGGCGGCATGGAGTAGGTAAATACCATTATCAAAGTGATGGTAGCACTTATTTCGGTGAGTGGGTTAATGGAAGTAGACATGGAAAAGGACTTTTTATTTGGGATGATGGCGAGCGTTATGAAGGAGAGTGGGTGTTTGGCAAAATGCATGGGAAGGGAAAGTATTACTACAAAAATGGAGATATATACGAAGGCGAGTGGCTAAATGATTACAAGCAGGGAGAAGGCGATTATCATTATGCTGGCAGTGGAAGCCGCTACAAAGGTGCTTGGCTCATGGATAAACGTAATGGACAAGGAACCTTTTGGTGGGCCAATGGCGACTACTACGAAGGGTCTTGGGCAGAGAGTAAGATGAACGGCTATGGTGTTTATGTTTTTAAGGCAGGTGATCGTTATGAAGGCAACTGGCTGATGGATAAACGCAATGGTTTTGGTATTTATTATTATGAAAATAATGACCGATTTGAAGGCAACTGGATAGATGGAAATCGTACTGGATATGGGGTTTATTATTATGAAAATGGGGATGTTTTTGATGGTCATTTTCAAGACAATGCCTTTCACGGTTATGGTCAGTTTAAATATATTGATGGTCGTATCGAAGAAGGACTTTGGGATAATGGAAATCTCGTAGAACCCAAGTAAGGCTTCCATAAAAGCTAAAAATAGGCTATTCTCTTGGGAGAATGGCCTTTTTTCATAAACGGAATGCTTCGTATAGTTGTAAAGCTGCAAAGCCTCCTGCTAAACTTGAGTTGAGTATCAAATTATGTCAGTACCGATGTTTCTAATCCAAATTGCCTTTATCACGGTTACACTCTGGGACATACTAGATGTTCTGATTGTAGGCTATTTGCTATATCAAATTTACAAACTACTACGGGGGAGTTTGGGCTTCAATATTTTTTTGGGCCTGGTCTTTATTTATGTGTTGTGGTGGTTGGTTTCAGCTTTGGGAATGCCTCTATTAACTACCATTTTGGGGCAGTTTATCAGTGTGGGGATGATCGCTTTATTGATCCTCTTTCAACCTGAAGTACGTCGATTTCTACTGTTTGTGGGACAAGGCTCTTTTCAGAGTAAGCTTATTGAACGACTGCTCAATCGAAATAACAACACCACAGATCCACAGCGAGAGCGTACTATCCGAGAAATTACTAGAGCTACCGAAGAGCTGGCAGAAGATAAAATCGGAGCATTGATGATCAT
>CAZOLU010000084.1:0-11857 GCA_964580485.1 uncultured Saprospiraceae bacterium
AGGCTAACCACAAACCCGATGAACTTGGAGCAGTTTCCTGAAATTTTGGGATCTCAAAATGTGGGGTAGGGGCTTCTTCCTTTTGCTCCACTTCCTCTCCTGGAGAAACTTGTTTTTGAAAGGCTTTGCGTTTTTTCTCGGCCAGCTCTTCTTTAGAATAAAACATCTCCTCCGTTGATAATTTTTTGTAGCTGGGCTTTTTGTTTTTAGATATAAAAGGAGAGTTTTCTATACCTTTAAATTCAGAGGCTAGCACAATATCATCTTTGAAGGCAATGCTTTCCTCCTCATCACCAATGAGCCAAACCGCATAACTGCCATCTAGGTAATCTTCTAAGATCTCGGCGCTTGCGCCCGTATAACGGAATCGAATAATATCTCCTACTTTCAATGGATTAGATAGTTTAATGATGTTTGAAATGAGTGCGTTTAGTGTCCTTATTAAGTTTGTATAATCAACGCATAGTAATCAAAGATAAGTTCTTTTTTGATCAATATACTTTTTAGGCTTTTGGGCTGATATTTATCAATCTCCTGGAGATAATCTTGAAGCCGATGTTGATGTGGATGTAGAATGTCGCCAGGCAACGTACGGAAAATAGGCTTTAGCCATGCATGGCGATGCACATCTGTAGAGAGTACTATAGTTCCTCCTGATTTAGTCCATTGGAAAAGCCGAGCGATACTAGCAGACCAATCCGCCACATGATTGATTGCATTTAGACAAAAAATATAGTCATAGCTATGTGTAGGCTCAAAGGTTTCGATGGAGCTTTGCTGAAAATTGACCCAAGGGTAGCTGCTGCGCTCAAATGCAGCTAGTTTTTGCTCATATTGATGGAGTAGGGGGTCAATAGCATCCACCTGTTGGTCCCTTAGCGTGATGAAGATCCCCGCAGGCCCACAGCCTGCATCCAAACAGCGCGCATTCGAAGCTGGTGCAACTGCACATTTTTGGAGAAAGCTTTCCCAATACTCCTCCTTCCACTGGAGGTATTCCTCAGGAGATTTTCCCCTGAGGTAGCGTTGCCACCACCTAATTTCCGCAGCCTGTGCTATTTTCCACCTTAAATGCATGCTATTTGCTTTGAAAGTAAAAAAGGCAGTTTTGAACTCTAACTCAAAACTGCCTATCCAGAACTTAAATACCTTTTTGGCTATTCAGATATTGACGATTGATAAAGTCAAAGAGTTGTTTAATGGCAAATTCTTCCTTGTTGTGAAGATCCACTGTTAGCTCTTGCAGGGTGTGGGTAGCCCCCTTGGCTGGGCGATGTGTAAGTACCCAGATATCCCCAACACCATCTTTGATATTCTTCATCGCTTCTTGTATATCTTCAGGAGGAGTTCCATCTATTTTAGTAGCCACATCAATAGCTTTATCTATGTCTAGAAAGACCGTTTGTGCATGATTCTTGATTTGTTTTTGATGTGCTTTTGGAAGTTTTGCATATTTTTTATTCTGAACAAATCGTTCCTTATCATTACTAATCGCCAAAACGCCTTTGTCTAATTTGATATAGATGCTAGGACCATAAGCTTCTTTCATCTCATAGGTATTGGCATCTAAAGCCTTGATCCCTCCTAGACGTTCTGCAATGCGAATGAACTTCATCATATCCTCTTTATTTCCATAAGAAAAAGCAAAGGTGAAAACAGGGAGTTCCCTTTTTACAGTTTCTTTACGCTCCTCGTAAATGTCAGTTTCCTCATTGTAAATATAATCTACCTCTTCTACTTCCATGGTTTCTACTCCATTAAATGCAAGTAGGATATCACCTTTTAACAGATTGAAAATAGCTTTTTCATCCATGAAGATTTCTACAATACCAATTAGATCTTTTAGAACATCACCACCTAGATCATCGGGAGTTGCGTTGTTGGCTTGTTGGATAGCAAGATCTTTTATTCCATTATATAAATTTTCAGGACTGTAAGTGGCGGTCATGTAGGCCACCACATTTTCACCATCAATATAGCTGAAAAGTCGCTTGTTGATCTTCTTATCCACTACCTGTCTGGAAAAATCCATCATCTCTGGAGTCGTAAAAAAGCGATTATAAGCCTTGATTTGTCCTTTTTCAAAGGAAACATCTGCACCAATAGTCATCTCATTATAAAGAGTACTGAGCAAAGGGATAAGTTCATTAAGATAAGGATTGTAGCCAAAAGGCATGCTTTCAAGTTGACGAAAAGACATCTGCATCATTTCACCATAGTTGATCCACATCCCCATATCATTAACAGAAGCATCCCATTCTAAAAATGCTTTATGCTCCGCCATAGATTCAGATTTAGGCAGGTTGCTAATAGTCTTAATCAGAGCTTCCTGTGCCATTTCCAATTGCTCCTGATAAGTCGATTCATTATAATCATCATCATAAAAATCGGGAGTAACATTCATCATATTCACAATAGCATGATCTTTTTGCCAAGCGATCATGAAATCGTTTTTAGTCAAAGTATTGTAGCCATCCAAATTGAAAGCTCTAGTACTACTACCTTCCCCCAAATAAGCGTCTACTAGTGTTTTGAATTTTTCCATATCAGACAATTCAAATACAATACTGAAACTAACATTCGTAGAGGAGCTCATTTTGGCAAAGGCGTAGTTGATGTCTTTAAGGACTACTCCATACTGCTCAGGATTGAGGGTGGCCTCACGAATGAGCTCACTCTGCGGAGACATAATCATAGATCCAATCATGCGAGTACCCTCCTCTACAAACTGGTAGTTCTTGATATTTTCTTTACCAACTTTTTTCTCGATAGAGCTAGTATGCAAACTAAATACATAGGTAGAATTTGCTGGGATATATTCCAAAACTTTGTTTTGTGCAAAACAGAGTGGAATAAATAACAAACTAAAAATGGTGCTTAGAAATGGTTTGTGCATTGTATATTTTTTAGGTGTAAAAAAATGGAGTCAGAATAATCTAGCCAAAAATAAGGTATTTTGATGGAGATCTACTAGCAGATTCAAAAAAAAGCGAACAGATCATTAATATGCTTGTTTAAATTAAGGATTTAGCATTTTTTTCCGAGAAAAAACTCATGGGATTCAGGTTCAATCAAGTGCAATTTTTTTTGATGATAGTAACCTGATTTAGATTTTGTCTAATTAAGAAAAATTCACTCAATTCTTAACATTCCATTTTAAAAATAGCAACTTTTGTCATAGATTTGTCATCAAGTGAATAGCTTAGTAGCTAAAAAAAGTTCAAATCTTGGGGAAGTTTTTTCCAAATGCGGTTTATTAATCGGATTAATTTGCTTTCTTTGTGTTCATTCTAGGTTAGAGCTTTATCAAAATTTAGAAAAGTTTAACTTTTGTTAAGGTATTTTTATCTAGAATAAGTCTAAATAGGATAGACTAATTTTAAACATTTGGGAAATATTTGACAACATTGTAAATTTGCCAACAATCATAAAAGTTGTTTTTTGACAAAACTTTTACACAAATGATATATCAAAATTTAATGCGCTGTTTTTCAGTTGTTTTACTTTCTGTCCTGATGCTGAATGGTACATTCGCTCAGGATATTGCTCAGCTAAAGCATGGTAAGGAACTGTTTTTAGCTAACTGTGCTTCTTGTCACAGTGTAGACATGAAAAAAGATTTAATGGGACCTGCCTTGGGTGGGGTTCAAGAGCGTTGGTCTGCTTTCCCAGAAGAGCTTTACGCTTGGATCAACAATTCTCAGGGGTTGTTGGCGAATGCCGCTTCTCCTGCAAACGGATACGCACAAGAGTTGTACTCTGCTTGGAATAAGTCGAATATGACGGCCTTCCCAGCTTTGAAAAAAGAAGATATCGACGATATTCTGTCTTTTATTGAAGTGAAATATACTCAGGGTTGTATTGAGCCTCCTTGTGGAGGGGTAGCTACGGCAGAAGCTACTACTGTGGCTGGTGAAGATGCAGGTACTAGTCCTGCAGTGCTTTGGGCTTTGGCATTTATCTTGGTTTTAGGAACCATCTTGTTGGCTCGCTATATCAACAATCTTAATCGATTGGCTGCACAGAAAACAGGAGCTGAGCCTGTAGCGGAAAAGTCTTTCTTAGAGATTGTACTGAACCCTACGGTAGTTCGTATCCTCATTTTTGCTTTGGTCATTTTGGGGGGCTATACTACGGTAAATAATGCTATTGGCTTAGGCCGTCAGCAAGATTATGCTCCTGAGCAACCGATCAAGTTCTCTCATGAACTTCATGCTGGCAAAAATGGTATCGATTGCCAGTATTGTCATGATGGTGCTCGTCGTTCTAAGCATGCGGTAATACCTGGTATGAATACTTGTATGAACTGTCATACTGCGGTTAATGTTGGACCAGAGCATGGAACTGCAGAAATCCTTAAAATTTATGCTTCTACTGGATTCAACCCGATTTCAAATAAAACTCCAGAGCATGGGGCTTATTTTGATGAATCCGTAGATGCTGAAACTCGAACCAAGATTTACAAGCAGTGGTTGGAAGAGGCGAATAAAGATAATGAGGCCATTGGAGATCGTGAGATTTCTAAACAAATTGCAGCAGCGAAGCCTTTTTATGGCAAGACTGTAGAATGGATTCGTATCCACAACTTACCCGATCATGCTTACTTTAACCATGCTCAGCACGTTTCCGCAGGCCAAGTTGCTTGTCAGGATTGCCACGGAGCTGTTGAGGAAATGGCAATTGTGAAGCAACACGCTCCTTTGTCTATGGGATGGTGTATAAACTGTCACCGTCAAACGAATGTAAAATTCAAAGACAATGGTTATTATAATGCCGATGATTATAAAATGTATGAGCAGTATCATCAGGAAATTACTGATGGTAAGCGTGCTGGTGTAACGGTAGAAGATATTGGTGGTCTGGAATGTCAGAAATGCCACTATTAAGATATGAGCAGGTCGGCTGTATACAGCTGACTCTCTGCCTATAATTTTTAATCATACACATTTGAAAAACTAAGGGGGCATCCCCATCAATATATTCACAAGTATTATGAGCAAACAGGACAACAATACTAAAGTTTGGGTAAGTGTTGAAGATTTAACCCAAGACCCTGAGTTTTTGAAAGCCCAAGATCAAGAATTTCCTGAATTTAATGAGGATGGGCAAAATGATGGACCTAGTCGTCGTGACTTTTTGAAATATGTTGGTTTTGGACTAGGGGCTGCTACTTTGGCGGGTTGTGAAATCCCGGTGAAAAAAGCAATTCCTTATATTGTTAAGCCAGAACAAATTGTACCTGGGGTGGCTACTTATTATGCATCTACTTTCGCTAGAGGGGGGGATGTGGTTCCCGTTTTAGTGAAAACCCGGGAAGGTCGTCCAATTAAAATTGAAGGACACCCTATGGCATTTACCCAAGGTGGTACTTCCGCGCGTGCTCAAGCTTCCGTTTTGGACCTTTATGATACCAACCGTGTAAAAGGACCTGGTAAAATTAAAGATAAGCAATTAGAACCTATGAGCTGGGTCAAACTGGATGAGGAAGTTGTTGGAAAATTGGGTTCTAAAGTAGCTATTGTTTCCCATACGGTTACTAGTCCTACTTTGCTTGCTGCTATCGAACAGTTTAAAACAAAATATAACGCAGACCTTATTCAGTATGATCCTTTCTCTGTCTCTGCTTTATTACAGGCTAATGGCGAAATGTATCAAAATGCAGTTGTTCCTAACTATCACTTTGATAAAGCGAAATGTATTGTAGGAATCGATTGTGATTTTCTTGGTACATGGATCTCTCCTGTAGAGTTTAGTGCAGATTATATCAAAAATCGTAAGCACAACTTCTCTATGGAGGAGTTTAAAAAGAATAAGGCGGTTGCCGATAAGGTGGCTAAAGATATGTCTGTACACATTCAGTTTGAAGGAGGAATGTCTCTTACTGGATCTAATGCCGACCATCGTGTATTGCTAAAGCCTTCTGAATATGCTAATGCAGTAAAAATGCTCTTTAATGAAGTGGCTAAGCTTACTGGAAATAGTGGTGGAGGTTCTGCCGACTTTACCTGGCTAAGAGCTGCCAATGCTATCAAAAATACGGCTAAGAAATTGGTAGCTGCTAAGGGTGCTGCCCTTGTAGTTTGTGGCATCAACGATGTGAATGTACAAAAGGCGGTGAATGGAATCAATCAGATGTTGGACGCTTATGGTAACACTATTACCTGGGAAGGGTATTCTAAGCAACGTGCTGGAAAAGACAATGCGATCAAGAATTTTGTAGCTTCCATGAGCAGCTACGATGCTGTAATTGTAATGGATGCTAACCCTGCTTTTGATCTTCCTGGTTTAGGAGCAGAATTTGCTAAAGGCTTGTCTGATCTCACTGCTGCGGGTAAGGCGACCATCTCTTTCAATAGTACTATTGACGAAACTGGAGAGCTTTGTGCATACATGGCTCCTGATCATAACTACTTAGAATCTTGGGGAGATGTTAATCCTAAGCAAGGAGAGTATTACCTAATCCAACCCACCATCAAGCCCTTGTTTGATACTCGTGCGGCTGGTTTGTCTCTATTAACTTGGGCAAATGCTGCTCCTCAAGCTGAGCAGCCCTACTTAGAGTACATAAAGTCTTTCTGGAAGGAAAACATATTCTTTAAGCTTAGAGATCAGATACCATACATGACCATGCAGGCATTCTGGGACAACGTACTACATGATGGTATGTTCAAACTCAGTGATCCTACTAAAGAGCCTGCAATCAAGGCGGTTTCTATGAAAGAGGAAACACCTAAAACGGATGTAGAAGAAGGGGAGAAAGAAGAAACCGATGAGAATGAAACGCCTGTTGTTCCTGTTCCTACGCCAGATAACAAGGAGGAGGAAGATGCTACGGCTGATGATGAGCCTAAAGAAGAACCTACTTCCAACAATGTACTCTTAGAGAAAGCTCGTGCTGCTGCCAATAGCCTTTCGGCTGGTAAATCTGCTGAAGTAGAGGTGGTCTTTTTTGAAACTGTTGCTATGGGTTCTGGGCAGTATGCCAACAACCCTTGGTTGCAAGAAATGCCAGACCCTATTATGCGTACTACTTGGGATAATTTTATTTCTATTCCTATCTTCTCTCAAGATAATAATTATGATACTCCCTTTGGTAATCTAAAAGATGGGGATATTGCTGAAGTAACTATCGGAGGTGAAGCTTATCGCTTACCCGTAGTGCGTCAGTTTGGTCAACACCCAAATGTAATTGCTATTGCTTTAGGCTATGGAAGAACTCGTTCTGGTAAAGCTGGAACTAAAGTAGGGAAAAACCTTTTCCCTCAGGTGAAAGACTTTACTTATTATGCTCCAGTAGAAACTAATCCTACTAAAGTAGGGCGCGACAGCATGTTTGCCTGCGTGCAAATGCACCATACCTATGGTTTAGAAAAAGTGAATAAAGAAACTGGGGACATCATCATTGATGAGTCTACTGGAAAACCATTCAATGTAGATGAATATATCTTAGGTCATAAAGGATTCCAAGGGTCACTAACCAATCGTTCGGTATTCTTCGAATCTTCTGCTGCGGCTTTGAAAGATGGGTTGACTACCCTTCATGAAAAGAGAAAGCAATACCAGTATCTGAATAGCAAAGGTCTTTACCCTGATCGTGAGGAGGTCTATGGAATGGGACACTGGTGGGCCATGTCTATTGATTTGAATGCTTGTACAGGATGTGGTGCTTGTACCGTAGCTTGTATGGCTGAAAATAATGTACCTGTAGTAGGTAAATTTGAGGTATCTAAGGCGCATGAAATGACTTGGTTGCGTATCGACCGTTATTACTACGGTAATGAAGAAACGCCCAACACTGCTTATATGCCTATGATGTGTCAGCACTGTGAAAATGCTCCTTGTGAGAATGTATGTCCAGTAGCTGCAACCAACCACAGTTCTGAAGGTCTAAACCAAATGACTTACAACCGTTGTATTGGTACACGTTATTGTGCAAACAACTGTCCTTACAAAGTACGTCGCTTCAACTGGTTGGATTATACCTCTGCGGACTTATTCCCTTCTAATGAGGTGAATATGAATCGTGGAATGGAAAATGATGAGTGGTATACTTACATGACAGATAACTTGACCCGTATGGTCTTGAACCCTGATGTAACGGTACGTTCTCGTGGGGTCATCGAAAAATGTAGCTTCTGTGTGCAGCGTTTGCAAGAAGCTAAATTGACAGCCAAAGTTGAAGGTCGCCGTTTGAAAGATGGGGATGTCAAAGTGGCTTGTCAGGCGGCTTGTCCTACTGGTGCAATTCAGTTTGGCGATCGCAATGATAAGAAAAGCGAAGTGACTAAGTGGATGGAATCGGCTCGTGGTTATCTCGCATTAGAAGAAACCAACGTTCGTTCTTCCGTGACTTACTTGATATAAATTGAATTGAAAAGAATCTATTATAAAAATCAACTCTTATGAGCTCAGTTGTATCAGATATTCGCCCACCTTTAATTACGGGCAATAAGACCTATCATCAAATCACTGAAGATATCTGTACACCTACAGAAGAACTCCCCAATGGGAGGTGGGTACTACTCTTTTTAGTAGCTTTAGGTGTTTTCGGGTTTGGTGCTTTAGCGATGTTTGTTACAGTATGGTTTGGTATCGGTACTTGGTATCTGAACCGTACCGTTGGTTGGGGATGGGATATCACTAACTTTGTATGGTGGGTAGGTATTGGTCACGCAGGAACCCTAATTTCTGCGATCCTTCTACTCTTTCGCCAAAAATGGCGTACGGGGGTAAACCGTGCAGCTGAGGCGATGACCATCTTTGCTGTAATTTGTGCAGCTATCTTCCCAGGAATTCACATGGGACGTATTTGGTTAGCATTTTTTGTATTTCCTTATCCTAATACACGTGGACCATTGTGGGTGAACTTTAACTCTCCTCTACTTTGGGACGTATTTGCAATCTCAACTTACTTTACGGTGTCGCTTTTGTTCTGGTATATGGGATTGGTTCCGGATTTTGCAACCATTCGTGACCGTGCGAAAGGTTTTAGAAAGCGTATCTACAACTTCCTTTCTTTTGGATGGACGGGTTCTGCCAAGCACTGGCAACGTTGGGAAGCTATGGCTTTGGTACTTTCTGGTTTAGCAACACCATTGGTACTTTCTGTACACACAATTGTATCTTTTGACTTTGCTACTTCGGTTATTCCTGGATGGCATACTACCATCTTCCCTCCTTACTTCGTGGCAGGTGCGATCTTTTCCGGTTTCGCAATGGTACAAACCTTGATGATTCTGACTTCTATGGCGATTCCTCAGTTGAAGGATTATATTACCTTACAGCACATTGAGTCTATGAACAAGGTAATTGTTTTGACGGGTTCAATTGTAGGTGTAGCTTACTTGACGGAATTATTTATCGCTTGGTACTCTGGATATATTTATGAGCAATTTGCATTCTATAATCGTGCCTTAGGACCATACTGGTGGTCTTACTTTGCGATGATGACTTGTAATGTAGTTTCACCTCAGTTCTTCTGGGTGAAAAGATTCCGCCGGAGTATTGTTGTTACCTTTATTCTCTCTATTGTAGTAAATATCGGAATGTGGTTTGAGCGTTTTGTAATCATTGCTACCTCACTACACCGTGATTTCTTGCCTTCTAGCTGGAGTTACTATTCTCCTTCATGGGTAGAGGTTGGGGATTATCTCTTTACTTTCGGATTGTTTGGTATCTTATACTTGATCTTCATGCGTGTTGCACCAGTTGTAGCTATTGCAGAGGTAAAATCTATCCTGAAAACTTCTGGAGATCAATATTGTGGAGGTGCAGCTCAGCGTCATACTGATATGCGTCAGTCTATGTGGAAAACAGAGGGGAATGTAGTTGTTCCTACTCAAGTGGGTGCAGGCGCTGCTACTCACCATGAAGCGGAAGACGCAGTTATTGATAACAACGAAGAAGCTTAATTACCCATTGAAAAACTATCGGAACTTGCCGATTTAAATATAAAGCAATGAGAACATTAGAAAAAACAGTTTTATACGGTCTTTACACAGATGAAGAAATACTGATGGATGCTGTTCGCGATATTCGTGAAGAAGGTAAAGAAATCTGGGATGTATTTACTCCATTTCCTGTGCACGGCTTAGATCCAATCTTGGGACTTAAAGAATCTCGCTTGCATATTGCTGGTTTTCTTTATGGTATGTTTGGAACTGCTACCGCCTTTGGTTTTATGTCTTGGGTATTTACAAGAGATTGGCCGATTATTTTTGGTGGTAAGCCTTATTTCTCTGCGCCATCTTTTATTCCAATTACATTTGAGTTTACAGTTTTGATGGCTGCTATTGGAATGGTGGTAACTTTCTACTTGGTTTGTGGATTGGGTCCAGGCATTACCAACCCCTATTTAGATCCTCGGATTACAGACGATCACTTCTGTATTGCTTTTGATGTAACAGAAAAATCAAAAGAAGAACGTGAGGCGCTTAAAGCTTTACTACTCAAAACAGGGGTAGTCGAAAATCCTGAAATTAAAGATATCTAATAACCTTATTATAAATAGCTGAGATGAAACGTTCTAGCTTACATTTATTTTTATTCGGCCTTCTAGTTGTTTCGCTTTCAAGTTGTGGTACTTCTGGAGGTGAATTTCAAGGGCGCGAGTATATGCCTGATATGGCTCACTCTATCGCTTATGAGGCAAACCACTATGTCTACTACCAATTTAATACTTGGGGAGGCAAAGAGGAATATCGTAAAATGGCCGATCCTGGCAAACCCGTTGCGGGTACAGTGCCTTTCAATGCGGCTAAAACTGGAGAAGCTACACGTTCTCTAACCTATCCTACCTACAATTTTCCGAATACGGATGAAGGACGCAAAGCGGCTAAAGCTCAGATTTTAGACAATCCTATTCGCCCCAATTCTGACGAAGAGTTGAAGGCAGTTCTTGCTAAAGGAAAGCAACTTTACGATATTTACTGTGCTTCTTGCCATGGTGAAAAAGGTGATGGTAATGGTCAGCTTTACAATCAAGGAGAAGGACCCTATCCTGCTGCTCCTGCCAACTACCTTTCCGATGCCTTTTTGAAAGATGGGAATACAGATGGTCGCTATTATCATGCGATCATGCACGGTAAGGGAGTAATGTTATCGCATGCAGATAAATTAAATCACGATGAGCGTTGGATGGTCATTCACTACATTCGTGAGCTTCAAGCCAAGGCTAAAGGTGAAAAGTACAATCTTGAGGCTGCCTTGTCTAGACCAACAGATCCCGCTGCTGAAAAAGTAGAAGAAGGCGAGAAAGATGCTGAAGGTAAAGACGATCAGGAAAAAGAAACTAATAGCTAATAAGCTCTAAGAAATTAGATATAAAGAAACTCTTGAATTAACTTAATACGAAAAGTAATAACTAATGGGTGCTCATCATAATCAACCGATTCAGGATAATCCCAATTTTCAATTTGACGGTAAGCTGAAGATTTTTACGCTTTCGCTTGCTGCATTGGGAGCCGTTTGTCTACTCCTTACCTACTTGTTGGGTAGCGAGCACGATTATATTCGTTTTTGGACAAATCTTTTACAAAATACGGTGTTCTTCACTGGTATTGCTTTTGCTTCACTATTTTTCATCGCTACACATACCGTGGCATGGGGTGGTTGGCAAACTATTTTCAAACGTGTACCAGAGGCTATGATGATGTTTATGCCAGTAGGTTTAATCCTATTGCTACTAATCATTGTAGGTGTGATGATGGACGCAACTGGAACTAATTATCTTTATTTGTGGAGTGATGAGCATGCACTAGCGCATGATGAACTTGTTATTCACAAATCGTCTTTCTTAAATCCTACCAATTATCTATTAACACTTGCTGTTATTGGTCTTTGGACCTTCTTTGCATGG
>CAZOLU010000085.1:0-1379 GCA_964580485.1 uncultured Saprospiraceae bacterium
TCGGCATAACGGCGCAAAAATCGAGGCTTAAAATCCTTGGTAATTCCTAGCATATCGTGGGTAACCAGTACCTGCCCATCTACATGAGGCCCTGCTCCAATACCAATAATAGGAATATGACATTGTTCTGCCACCTTTTGAGCAAGTTGTGCGGGTATTTTTTCCAACACAATAGCAAAACAACCTATGTCTTCCAGCATTTTAGCATCTTCCAACAGTTTTTGAGCTTCAGCTTCTTCTTTAGCACGCACAGAATAGGTACCAAATTTATAAATAGATTGAGGGGTCAGTCCTAGATGCCCCATAACAGGAACTCCAGCACTCAAAATCCGGCTGATGGATTCCTGAATTTCTGCACCACCTTCCATTTTAATAGCATGCCCCCCCGTTTCTTTCATAATACGAATGGTGGAATCCAAAGCAATTTTGGAGTTGCCCTGATAAGAGCCAAAAGGGAGGTCTACTACCACAAAAGCTCTATCCACTGCTCTTACCACCGATTGTGCATGATAAATCATTTGATCTAATGTAATTGGAAGAGTAGTTTCATGCCCGGCCATTACATTAGATGCACTATCGCCTACCAACAGGATATCAATACCCGCCTCATCTAAAATTCGAGCCATAGAATAATCGTAAGCAGTAAGCATACTGATTTTTTCGCCCCTTTGTTTCATGGCATGCAAAACATGGGTGGTAACTTTTTTGACTTTTTGGTGAATAGACATATCTGCTTTCTGTTTGTGTGAATGTAATCAAAACTTTAGTATGGCCTAGCCTATCAAAAGCATCTAAAACCCTGCAAATATCTTAAATAAAATAATACTGCCCAACTAAAGCTAGGGCAATCTCGTTTTAACTATTGCATTTTACAGCATTTTGCTTAACTTTGTCCCATCTCTAGATCTGTATAATACAAATATTCAATGAAACGAGCCTTATTGTATTTTTTGCCTTTATGGGTATTCCTTTTCAATGCTTCTTGTAGTAACGAAGTAGATGTGGTTGGGGAATGGAAAGAAATTCCTGTGGTGTATGCCGTTATCAACCCCGAACCCCTATTAGATTCTGCTACAGCCTATTACTTTCGTATAGAAAAAGCCTTCCTAGATCCTACTACAGATGCTTTTGAGATTGCCAAACGACCAGATTCTCTTTATTATGGAGAAAATGAGATCGATGTGATTTTGTATCAGTATTCACATGGAAATCCATGCGACTTGACCTTAACCGATACTTTAGAGCGTGTCAATGCCTTGGATGAGGGCTTGGCGGCAAGAGATAGTGGTATCTTTGCAACTACTCCTAATATTTTATACAAATGTGATGCACCCTTAACTAATGGGCAATATTTTCAATTGAAAATTATCAACAACACT
>CAZOLU010000085.1:1389-2186 GCA_964580485.1 uncultured Saprospiraceae bacterium
CGGGCAAAGAATTTAATGTCTACACTCGAGGGCTATATACCTCTAGCGTAGATATTCCAGATCAAAATTATTTTAATTTCAGTATTCTAACGCCTTCTACTTCAAGACCTTTGAAATGGACTTACTTTGATGAAGGTACTTCGCAGTGGATTTTCAATGATCTCAATGCTCGATGGGAAGAACCTATCAATGGTGCAGTGTATGACTTGTCTCTTACGTTGCATTACCAAGAATATGAGGTGGATAACAATGGTGCAGAAGTACCAGGCACAAGAGTTCAACGTACCGTTACTTGGAGCCCTGTCAAGAATTATATCCGACCTGGAACTACAGGTTTAGATGAGCGTTGTAATGAAAGCAATAGAGTGTATAATATTTATACTGCCGACAATGTGAGTGCTCAGGTAGAGTTGAGTGGAGAAAGCTTCTTTAATTTTTTGGCTGCTAGTCTTTCCGATGTTTCTGGAACAAATATCCGCCGTTGTGCTGGCTATGTAGATTATCGAGCAGACTGTGCAGGGCCTGAATTGGCAGAATACCTTAGAGTGCAAAGCTCTAACCAAAACTTAATCGGAGGCTTATTTCCTGTTGATCCCTTTACGAATGTAGAGGATGGTTATGGCATCTTTACCACCAAGTCTTATGTGGTGAAGCCTAATTTCCAGTTGGATGATGAAGTTTTGGAGTATTTGGCTGATCCTACTGGCATCACTGCCAACTTAGGCTTTGTTACAACAGCTTGCTACTAAATTGGGCATAGTTTAGATTTTTATCAGATTGAACATACTCTTATCCCA
>CAZOLU010000085.1:2196-11809 GCA_964580485.1 uncultured Saprospiraceae bacterium
TGGGCTTTAGGCTTAGGGTGGGATACTTTTTGTCAGCTTAGTGCTGTCAGTTTTTTGACAGTTTGTCAGTCATTTTTGTCGTTTTTGGGTTAAAAGGCTTTTTTTTATGCCAATTTTTCGAAAAAAATGGGCTGGTATAGCTCTTGTTAAAGTATTGAATGAATGATATTAACAGATCAAAAACTGGCATGACTAGCTACAGATCTGATGTATATTTGAATAATCAAACTAATAAATTTAATAGCAATAGTATTATGGGCAAAATTATTGGTATCGACTTAGGAACAACGAACTCTTGTGTGTCGGTCATGGAAGGGAATGAGCCTGTGGTGATTACCAACGAAGAAGGCAAGCGCACCACTCCTTCTGTTATTGGCTTTTTGGATGATGGAGAACGTAAAATTGGTGACTCTGCAAAGCGTCAGGCTATTACCAACCCCAAACGTACGATCATGTCTGTCAAGCGTTTTATGGGGCGGCGTTATTCTGAAAGCAAAGTAGAAGCAGGGCAAGTACCTTATGAAGTTATTCAGGGGTCTAATGACACCATTCGGGTGAAAATTGATGATCGTGAATACACACCTCAAGAGCTTTCAGCCATGATTCTTCAAAAAATGAAGAAGATTGCAGAAGATTATCTAGGACAAGAAGTTTCTGAAGCGGTGATTACCGTTCCGGCATACTTTAATGACTCTCAGCGTCAAGCTACTAAAGAAGCTGGGGAAATCGCTGGCTTGAATGTACGCCGAATTATCAACGAACCTACTGCTGCAGCCTTGGCTTATGGTTTAGATAAGGCGGATGAAGATAAAACCATCGCTGTTTATGACTTAGGAGGAGGAACCTTCGACATCTCTATTCTTGAGTTGGGAGGCGGAGTATTTGAAGTAAAAGCAACCAACGGGGATACACACTTAGGTGGAGATGATTTTGACCGGGTTATTATGGATTGGTTGATCGATGAGTTTAAACAACAAGAGGGTATCGACCTAAGCAAAAATGCAGAGGCAATTCAGCGTTTGAAAGAAGCTGCTGAGAAAGCTAAAATTGAGCTTTCTGCTGGGGCTTCAACGGATATCAATCTACCTTATATCGCATTCAACGAAAGTGGGGCAAAACACTTGATGCGTCAGCTTTCTCGATCTAAATTTGAACAATTGATCGATGACTTGGTGCGTCGTACCTTAGAACCTTGTCGCAAGGCCTTAGACGATGCAGGGATGTCTGTTAATGATATTGATGATGTGATTTTGGTGGGGGGATCAACCCGTATTCCTCGTATCCAACAAGCCGTTGAGGAGTTCTTTGGTAAAAAACCCAACAAAGGGGTAAACCCTGATGAGGTAGTGGCCGTTGGTGCTGCTATTCAAGGTGGGGTACTCACTGGAGAGGTGAAGGATGTTTTGTTGTTGGATGTTACGCCGCTATCTCTTGGTATTGAAACCTACGGAGGGGTCTTTACTAAGTTGATCGAATCGAATACAACCATCCCCAAACGAGCTTCTCAGGTGTTCTCTACTGCTCAGGACAATCAGCCTTCTGTAGAAATTCACGTTTTGCAAGGAGAGCGTCCTATGGCTAATCAAAACCGTACAATTGGGCGTTTCGTGTTGGATGGTATTCCTCCGATGCGTAAAGGTGAGCCTCAAATTGAAGTAGTATTCGACATTGACTCTAATGGTATTCTAAGTGTATCTGCACAGGAGAAAACTACAGGCAAACAACAACAGATTCGAATTGAGGCTTCTACTGGATTGTCGCAAGATGAAATCGAGCGCATGAAATCAGAGGCAGAGGCTAATGCCGAAGAAGATCGCAAGGCGCGTGAGCGTGCAGATAAGCTGAATGAAGCAGATTCTGTCATCTACCAAACAGAGCGTCAACTCACAGAGTTTGGAGATAAGATCTCTGCCGATGCTAAAGTATCTATCGAAGAAGCGGTCAAGCAATTGAAAGAAGCTCATCAGACTCAAGATATTGATGCAATCTCTAAAGGAATTGAGGAAGTGAATAATGCTTGGGCAGCTGCTACGCAAAATATGAATGCGGGTGGCCCTGGAGCAGAAACACAAGGTCCTGGCCCTGAGATGAATAATGATGCAGGCGGAGATAATAATGATGATGTTACGGATGTAGAGTTTGAGGAAGTTGATAATAAGTAACAAAATGTATACATAAAGTGGGGGCGGGCAACCGCTCCCAATACTTTTCGAAGATTAAGTTGTTTTAAGCTGTAACATTGGCGTGTGAGCAGCATTGGCCTCTAAAGTTGTTTAGGGGCTTTTTTATTGTATTTCTGCTCTATTGCGAATAAATAAAAAAGATTGTTGCGGATCTATGTCAATTTTATTATATTGCAAAATCAATGATTACAATTCTGAATACCTCAAAGCAATTAAATCATAACAG
Source organism: uncultured Saprospiraceae bacterium (assembly GCA_964580485.1). Taxonomy (GTDB): domain Bacteria; phylum Bacteroidota; class Bacteroidia; order Chitinophagales; family Saprospiraceae; genus Saprospira. The sequence continues at coordinate 4,606 of CAZOLU010000085.1, forward strand.
CTTATGAAGCCTAAAATCTCTCCAGATGCGCTCGAAGAAATGAAGTTCGCCGACTACCGCAAAATGCTGTATAAAGAACTAAAGCGAATGAAAAATGGAGCTGCTCCTGTCGAATTTATTATGATGTCAGAGTTTGTATTTTCCGATTTTCCTAAAAAGAAATTACCCTTCTTGGTGATTGGTAAGCTACCAGCTCCTTGGAAAAAATACTACAAAACTACTGCTAAGAAACGTAAACCCAAAGATTTTAGCTATGGGCAGTGTAGCTTTGGTGCTGATTTAGGAGGAGGTACCTTTGAGTTCAAAATGGAGGTGAATAACGGTAAAATCAACACTCGTGGTGAAAAAGCACTAGAGAAGGTCTTACTTAAAAAGGTAAAACTCAAACCAGTAGTGGTTGAAAACCTCCAAGAGGAGGAAGATACACAAGATGATACCGCAGCACGTACTACCGCAGCCGCAGCCTCTGGAACTACTGCTACTACTGCAAAGATTAAAAAAGAGGATGTTGATCAGATTAAGGAACAAGCCAAGGCGCTAAAAACAAGTATTCAGAGCTTTAAGACGAATTTTAAGAAGATACAAAACGAAGTTGTCAACAACCTCAAAAAAGACCGAGCGGGGCGTAAAGATTTGCTGGCCATGAATCAGCTCAAGGAAAGCTATCTGAGTTTTAAAGGGGATTACGAAGCTGCGCATGAGCAGCTCAAAACCAAATTTACGGCCGCTATGAAAAAGCTGGAGGGGCAAAATACTAATCTTGCCAAATTGGCACTTGCGGTAAAAGCTCGCAAGAAAAGCTTGGCACAACAGCTTGCTGATGCTTTTTTCAAGAAGAAAGCGGATCGCATTGCTACTGAAGATGAAATTAAAACCATGCAAAGTAGTATCAAGGCAGCTATCGACTATCGCAAGATTAAGGATCTGAGTGGAGATGAAAAGCAACTACAACTCAAAGCGATCTTGGCAACGGCAAAGTATAAAGGGCCAAAGTTTCAGCCCAAGCACACCGATATAGTTTTCAAACATTTGAGTGGTGCGGCTTAAATGCAGTTGCAATCTACTGATGCTCAACATATATGATAAAAGAGCCGTGAGGGAATACCCCCACGGCTCTCTTAGTTTAGAATACCTATTTTACTTGTCCTCAGATTCAGGTGGAGTCAACAACTGAAAAAATTGATCGAGCTTGGGGGTAATAATAATCTCTGTACGGCGATTACTAGCTCGGCCTGCAAAACTCTCATTGGATACCTTGGGTACATATTCTGAACGCCCACCCGCTGTCATTCTTGCTGGCTGTACATTATGTTTGTCTTGCAGCAATCGAACAACTGCTGTTGCTCGCATGACACTGAGGTCCCAATTGTCTTTCATACAGTTGTTCTTAATAGGGACATTATCCGTATGACCCTCTACCAGAATATCCAACTCTTTATGATCATTCACTACCTTTGCAATCTTCGACAAGACATCTTCTGCTTTAGGATTGATTTCATAACTGCCAGATTTAAAGAGCAACTTATCTGAAAGGGAAATATAAACCACCCCTTTTTTGACTTCAATCTGAATATCTTCATCATTGATATTCTCCAATGAACGCTTGAGGTTCATTACCAAAACCAAGTTTAGAGAATCCTTTCTGCGAATAGAGGAGGTAAGATCTCGTACATAGCGATTTTGTTCGCTCAAGGCATCTAATGATTTTTTTACAGTTTCAGCGCCTGCCTCATTCAAAACGGCCAAATCTGATAGTCTTGCCAAAAGATCCGTATTGTTTTCCTGATAGTACTTCAACTGTTCTTTTTGTTCTGCTAATTGTCCTTCGGCATTTTTTTGTAAGGTTTCTGCTACTAGCAGATCATTTTGTACCTTTTTCAACTCTAAAGCTTGTTCCGCTAATTTTTGTTCTAGGGTAGACTTATCCGACTCACAACGATTGACCTCCACTTGTAAAAGCTTTTCTTTTTGAGTCATTTCCTGATGCTTGGTTTCGAGTGCACTGTATTTTTTCTTACTGACCAAACAGGAACTCATCAAGATACCTACTAGAATAAATATGCTGATTGAAGGTAACATGGTTGTTTTGATTTAGTGATAGAATAATATATAACATTATTCAAAACTAAGACATTTTTATTCTAGCAATAATGACCTATGGCAACTCTAAACATGATCTTAATTAGTTAGGAGGAAATCATAGCTTAGGTTTAAGTACTCTGTCCTGGAAGTAATTTTATGCACCTTTTTTGGAGAGCGCTGAAAGTGCGACATCCTAGTTGCGAGGCGGTAAAGCTCCTCGCACAACATTATGTAATAATTTTCCAGACGCTGTACTAAGTTCTAAAATGGTAGTACAAAAAACAACTCAGAAAAACCAACATCCCTAAGAAATAAACAGAAAGGCTTTGCATAAAAACATCTAACCCCAAGAACATAAAACACCCGGACCCAACTAGCCCCAATAAGAGTAGTTTTCTTCCCCAATGCTTCTTAGGCAATTTAAAAAACTCATGTATAGCAATAATATAGGCGGGTAAAAGTAGAATATAGTGGTTGACCCAAGAACTTGGCGATAGAAGAAGTATAGCTGAAAGAAATAAACTCACTTCTGTAATCAACTGTTGTGGAGATGTTTTTTTTCGCCTTAGCCAAACAAAAGCAGACAGAAGTAATACTATGCATATTTTCAAGATGTTGGAGGCTAATTTGGCATGTTCCTTACTCAAAAACGCAGGATTGACGACCGCATGAATCTTACCATATTCTTGAGCACCATATTCTGTAAGATGCCTATTCACAAAGGCTTCAAGAGATTGATTGGTGTGATAATATCCAATATTCCGAGTTTTTAGATCCTCACCTTTGGCAAAAGGAAGCAAGACCTTAGTAGACCAATCTTGAAAATAGGTCCAACTAGCTTTGGGACCATAAAAGAATATGGGCACGACAAGCATGAAAATTAAGGAAAAGCATAGGCTAAAGAAAGCCGCCTTGATTTTTCCTTTTAAAAGCAAATAAAAAACAAAGAGTAGGGGAGTGGTTTTATAGGCAATGGCAAATCCCAAGGCTGCTGATGCTTTCCATACTTTTTGTAGGTGCAGATAATATATTGCCACCAAAACAAAGAACATCATACAGATATTAGATTGTCCTAGTTGAATATTATCAATGAAAAGAAAGACTAAGAGCAAGGGGGCAATCCAATAATAAAAATTATGATGTTGAAACTTTGTAGGCAGAAGTTGGTGTACTATGGCAATTGAGAGTATATAAAAGCAGAGGTTGAGTAGACTCCAAAGCACTATGGCAAACCATTTGGCAAAAGGGCTAAACAAACTCATCACCGCATAGAAAAAGGCAGTGTAAGAGTTGCCTGGCCAAGCTTCAAAAGGGTTTTTTTCAAAAAAACGAGCATCAATAGCAGGCTCAATAAACATATTAAAATCGGATGCTCCTGAACCTAGTCGCAGGATTGCCTGTATAGAAAGTCCAACCCATAAAAGCAGCAGTAGGATGTTAAGTTTTCTATTTTTAGGATGCCTGAAGAAGGCCAAAACATATCTATAAGTATGTCCTAGGAGTATACGCATGAAAGTCAGTCGTTGTCAGAATTGCTGGATAAACTACAATAATACGCAAAAGCTGAGAGTTTGGAAGCAACCTCTACGGTTATTATACGCCAACTAGTCAAACAACTTCGGAGTAGATTTCCAATCTTTGGCTAATTCTTCCTCCTCTAGCAGCAACTCTAAAGGCATTAGGCGACCCTCAAGTGGAAAATGCAGCCAGTGTTGAAATCCTCCTTCCATTGGGTTTTTAGCCCTAAGGTACAGTTCTGCTGCATAGAGAAAGGCGCCAAGTTCCTCTGACTTTCGGAAGCGTCTTCTTTTAAAGTCCTCTAAACTGATCAAAACATCCGTAATTAAAATTCGCTCTCCCGAAGGCCTTGTGATTAAATAATCTAGTTTACCTTTAAAAAAGCGATGATCCTCCTGGTAACGAAAAAAGACGGAATTTTGCAGTTCAATAGGACCAAAAAGTTGTGTCAGTTTTTTATGATAATGATTAGATATCTTAATTAAGGATAAACTATCTAACCAGTCGTCCATACCATATTGCCGAATGAGATAGTCTGCTGTTTTTTCGCGCATACTCAGCGCATAATGGGGACGATCACTGCGGATAAAGAGTTGAAAAAGCTGTCCCAAATGATTGATATCCAAATCCATCTGTTCGGGGAGTTGAAGGGGAGGACAGTATGCCAAACTTTTTTTGGTTTTAACGACTAGGTTTTTAAAAAGATCATCAGGAGTATCAGGATGTGCACTGGGGTGGAATTGCTCTCCTTGATAAGCAGGCAAGTATCGAAAAGCAGTTTCTTCTTTGCTGTCGGCTTTTGGAATTTCCTTGGCAAATTCAAAAACGCTTCTCTTTACAGGAATGACTTTGCCCTGCCAAGACCACATACAAACTTGGGCGATGGGGTCTACGCTAGGAATCTCCTCCTGCCCATGATGAAATACCCGATTGATCCAGTTGGTATAATTGCATTTCCCCCGATGTTTGGGTACAATGGGTAAGATGAGATAATCTCTCGCCCTAGTAAAGCCTACATACAAGAGCCGAGCTTCTTCATCTAAAGCCGCTTGTCGAATTTTTTGGCGATCGGGGTGATTGTCAATAGCGTTCATCAAGGCGGTGTTCTTCACCAAGTCGCCATAAGGGTTGACCCAAAAGCAGAGCAGCCGCCCCGCAAGCGGGTCCTCTAAGTTGAGTTCTTCCAGCTCACTAATAATGCGTACATCAAAAACATTTTCACGGAGTTGCTTGCCTGTATCATAACAAATGACTACTGGCCATTCTAAGCCTTTACTTTTGTGATAGGTCAACACTTGGATAGCCTGTTCATCCGCTCCAGCACCCTGCTCGTCTTTGCCAGCACGACCCAGCTCATTCAGCCAGAGTAGAAATCCTCCGAGAGTAGCCGCATTGTGCAAACGGTTGCAGTTTTCTTCATACTGCAAGGCCATGGATCGCAGTGAGTCAATATTGTCGAAGCGTTGTTGGGCATTTCCCCAGCCGGCCGCTATGCGGCGGATGTCTAGTCGCTCGATCACCAGGTTGAGGATTTCAGTAGCAGACATCTCCTGCATTTGTGGGCGAAGCTCTGCTAGAGCTTTGATGTGTGGGTTGTCCTGTCCCCAATGCTGATATTTGTCCTTTTGCTCAAGTGTGGCAAGGTAGTCGAGGCGATGCTCTACAATATTTTCAATAGATTGTTGCTCCATCAACAACATGATCTCTGCAATGGAAAGCGAGTCTTGGTCATTGAGGATGTATTTAAGGCAGGCATGAATCAGACAGGCCTCGGCGGTTTCCAATAGACCTGCTCTTGAGATAGAGGCTTTGATGCCTTGTGTATGTAGTGCTGTGGCTAGCTCTTGACAGGACTTGTTGGTACGACACAAAATAGCTATATCGCTGGGTCGAAGTGGTCGAACGCTATTTTCTCCTTTAATCCGTACATAATATTCCTCCTTCAGAAATTCTGAAATAGCTTTAGCTAAGGCTTTTTCCAACCAGCCCTTACCTGGCACTCGATTCCCCTCCATAAAATCAATAAGCCAGTGTTGCATGGCTGTTTCCAATTGAGGATCTTCTTTAGTTTTGACAAAGTCGGGGGCTACTTCTAGGGCGACTCGCTCGGCTGGAATTTGATGGAAAGCTTCTGTGAATAAGCCATTGGTGCTATTGACCAAGTCTTCTCTAGAACGCCAAGAGTTGCCCAGCACTTGAATGTTGGAAGTACTCTCCATCACAGCTTGCATCAGTTCAGGGGCCGCCCCTCTAAATCCATAGATCGATTGTTTGGGGTCACCAACCCAAATAGACTGTTTGGCAATTTTGGTAAGGCGTAGAAAAATTTTGAGTTGAATGGGGTTGGTATCTTGAAATTCATCCACCAAAAGCAAATCCAACTCATCTTCAAGTACCTCTACTACCATTTTATTATCCAAAAGCTTGAGAATCATAACTTCCATATCGGTATAGTCAATGAGTCCTCTGCTTTTTTTATAATTTTCATATTCTTTTAGTGCTTCGATAGCCAATTCAAAGGTATGATGAATATAAGCTTTGAGATCTTGGTGGAAATCGGGATGCGCATCATGCTCCAAAGCAAAGGCTCGAAGATCTTCAACCGCATCTCGACATTTTCGAGGTGCTTTATCACAGGCTTTTGCAATTCCTAGCCATTCGTACCAATATAAGCTATCTCTAAGGCGCAGTTCGGTATTGAAATTTTTTAATTTGCTCAGTAGTGTTTGTTTAGCCTTTGTACTATCCTCTGTATGATCTACCTCAATAATGGTATTTTCCAAGAGGTAGCTCAGTCGCTCTTTAAAGGCTTGAGCAGATCTTTTGGAAACTTCAGGCAGTAGGCTAAAATAACTTTGTATAGAGTAGTCCCGACTTTTTTCCAGCACCTCCATCCCCATATTATTTGCACGAGCATAGTCGGTGATGGTTCTTAGGTCTCTACGCCAATCTTTAATAAAAGCCGTATTCTTTTTGAAGCCCAGCTGGCTGCTGAGTTGTTCCATCAACTGGGTGCGCTCTTCGGTTAGGATGGTTGCCAAGGATTGATTGAAAATCGTCTCTTGGTCATCATCTGCGATAATGTCTACATCGGGGGAAACCCCTGCTTCAAAGGCAAAGCGTTTGAGCAACTGTACCCCAATGGCATGAACGGTGCCAATCATAGCATTGCCCAATTCGTCGGCTTGTTCGGTCAGCCCTTCTTCCAATAGTTTTACCCGTACCCGTTCTTTTAGTTCCGCCGCAGCCTTATTGGTAAAGGTAGTTGCCAAAATGCCAGAGGCACGTACCTCTGCTTTTCCTTCGGCATTGGGCATTAAAAGTCGAGTCATCTCTTGTGTCAGGCTATAGGTTTTTCCACTACCCGCCCCAGCTGAAATGATTTTTAGATTCATAGCGCTCTGGTCTATTGTTGACGGCTTTTCCTTGAGGGTATTTTGATGGTCAGTCAATCACCGTCAATTATTTGCTTAAAATAATAGCAGTTGTCAATGATAAAGTTACGGATTTTAGAGAGTAAAGGCAAGTTTAATTTATAAAGTTATTTGAAAATAAGTAATGGGGCATAATTAGTTTTTACTAGAATCACTGAGATTTTTGATGA
>CAZOLU010000086.1:0-5590 GCA_964580485.1 uncultured Saprospiraceae bacterium
GCAGAACCGCTTTACTATTGTGCCACTGGCACAATGCAAACCCGTTCTTAGCTCTGAAAAATCCTAATTTCCTGCCATACAAAAATTACATGCATAATCTTTATTTGATAATGACCAATTTGAAAATGTATTGACCATTAAAGATTTTATCAATATAGATATACTCCTCCTAGATCAAATGCTGTTCCATAGGTATTTTTATGACATAATGGCTGGATTTATTGTCATTTAGCTGACATAATGACTGTTTTGACTAGAGAGGATGTCATTTTGGGTTTTCAAGCAAAGTTTGAGGCTTTGAGCAAGACCTAAAATTTGCAAGTTTATGGTTGGCGCAGCGCTGCGGAGGGGGGCGAATCCCCGAAGGGGTGAGCCGACTGCGACGCTGAGGAGCAGGCTAAGCCGAATGGCGCACCCCGGAGCATAGCTGATCTCGCCTTTTGGGCGAGATGCCCCTAAAACCTAAAAAAGGCCTTACCCAGAGGCAAGACCTTTATATCATTGAATTATCTTGAAGTTTTCAAACTCGCTTAGGCATTTACGCCTTTCAAAGCTTCTACCATGGTAATACCGATTTGAGCAGGAGTTTTTACGGTGTGGATACCACATTCGCGCATGATGGCATATTTAGCTTCGGCGGTATCATCTTTACCGCCAATAATTGCACCAGCGTGGCCCATTTTACGGCCCTTAGGAGCGGTTTGCCCAGCGATGAAGCCCACCACAGGTTTGGTACCATGTTCTTTGATCCAGCGAGCGGTTTCAATTTCCATCTGACCACCAATTTCTCCGATCATTACGATACCATCTGTTTCAGGATCTTCCATCAAGAGCTGTACTGCTTCGATCATTGGAGTTCCCAGTACAGGGTCGCCACCAATTCCGATACAAGTAGATTGGCCCATACCCGCTTTGGTTACCTGATCTACCGCCTCATAAGTCAAGGTACCAGATTTAGAAACGATACCGATACGACCGGGATTGTGGATAAAGCCGGGCATGATGCCTACTTTCGCGCCGCCTGGAGTGATGATACCTGGGCAGTTGGGGCCAATTAGGCGTACATTTTTATCCTGGATATATGCTTTTACCTTAACCATGTCTTGTACAGGAATACCTTCCGTAATACAAACGATCAGAGCAACGCCAGCGTCAGCCGCTTCCATTACGGCATCAGCAGCAAAAGCGGGTGGAACGAAGATGATAGAGACATCAGCCCCTTCATTTTCAACAGCTTCTTGTACTGTATTATAAACAGGACGATCAAGGTGTGTAGTACCACCTTTACCAGGGGTTACACCTGCCACGACATTGGTGCCGTATTCGATCATTTGCTGACCATGGAAGGAACCTTCCTTTCCGGTAAATCCTTGAACAACGATTTTAGAGTCTTTATTAACTAATACCGACATGAAAAAAGGGTTTTAAACAAGTTATAGATTGATTTCTTGTAGAACTTATAAGTTGTGCGTAAAGATCTGATGATCTTAATAACCAAATTTAGGAAATTAATACTAGGCTACCAAATGAGAGCTGGACTAGCTTATTTTTCTTTGACACTAATCACAAAAACATCCTCATCTGATTTTTTCATAAGGTGTTCTTCTCTTGCAAACTTCTCAAGGCTTTTATCGTTGGTAGTCAGTTCTCTTTGCTTTTCTGTATCCTTTGCAATTTCATTTTTGAAATAGGCTTCTTTATTTTGTAGCTCCTGTAAAGTTCGGTTGAGATTAAATTGTGTGATGATGCTATGTTTATCAAAAAAGAACATCCAAACGACAAAGATTGCTGTAACCACTACAAATTTATTTTTGAGTGGTTTGGGTAGTTTGTCGATGAAGTCTCTAAAATTGGTACGTGCCATGAATTCCTATGTTAATTAGCTTAAAAATAGGTAATTTTGGGGGAAAGATGTAGATTAATAGAAGAGTTTTTGAGAAAAAACGCTCAGAGCATTGATGGACCTCTATTTCATTGAGTTATTCGTTGAAATATAAAAATCTCACAGAGCTTGAGGAGTTTTGAGGTTTTAGTCCTCTGTATAGACTCCTTGTAGCTGTGTGAGATCTGTGCTTATGTTTTTTTACAAAAACTTGAAGATCGACTTTCCAGGGTAGTAAGCAGCATTGCCCAATTCTTCTTCGATGCGGAGAAGTTGATTGTATTTGGCAATTCGATCGGATCGAGAAGCTGAACCCGTTTTGATCTGCCCGGTATTGAGTGCCACAGCTAAATCTGCGATGGTGGTATCTTCAGTTTCTCCCGAGCGGTGGCTGATGACAGAGGTATAGGCGTTGCGTGTAGCCATATTCACTGCTTGGATCGTTTCCGTTAAGGAGCCAATTTGATTGACTTTGATAAGGATAGAATTGGCTACCCCATTGTCGATACCTTGTTTTAGCCGTTCGGTATTGGTTACAAAAAGGTCATCTCCAACGAGTTGTACGCTGTGCCCTAGCTGATCGGTAAGCAATTTCCACCCCTCCCAGTCATCTTCGTGCAAGCCGTCTTCGATAGATGCAATAGGGTATTTGTTGGCCCAGTCGGTCCAGAAGAAGACCATTTCTTCGGAGCTTAGTTTTTGTCCTGTTGATTTGTGGAAATGGTATACTTTTTCCTCCTCATTGTAAAACTCTGAAGCGGCGGCATCTAGTGCAATGACCAAATCTTCGCCAGGGCGATAGCCTGCTTTTTCAATTGCCATTAAGACGGTTTCGATTGCTTCTTCGTTGGAGCCTAGGTTGGGGGCAAAGCCACCTTCATCGCCTACATTGGTCGAGTAGTTTTTAGTTTTCAACACTTTTTTGAGGTGGTGAAAAACTTCTGTACCCATACGGAGGCCTTCTGAGAAGGAGCTGGCGCCGATAGGCATAACCATAAATTCTTGAATATCGATGGAGTTGTCGGCGTGTGAGCCACCATTGAGGATATTCATCATGGGTACGGGGAGGGTACAGGCTGCTACTCCGCCGATGTAGCGATAGAGTGGGAGGCCTGCTTCTTGAGCCGCTGCGCGGCTCACTGCTAGCGAGACGCCCAAAATAGCATTAGCTCCCAAGTGCGACTTATTGCTGGTACCATCTAAGTTTAGCATGGCTTGGTCGATCTCGATTTGCTCAAATATATTAAATCCCAATAGCGCTTCGGTGATATGTTCTACCACATGAGCACAGGCATTCTGTACACCTTTACCTAGATAGCGAGTTTGGTCGCCATCCCGCAATTCTACGGCTTCATATTTGCCCGTAGAGGCACCTGAAGGTACAATAGCACGACCTACCATGCCATTGGTGGTAACTACTTCTACTTCTATTGTAGGGTTTCCACGAGAATCTAAGACTTCACGAGCGACGATATCTTGTATTAGCATATTGCTTATTTTGGTTGATTTAGTAATGAATTGATGATGGCAAAGATAATATTTTAAAATGACTTCCTAATATCCATAAAGCTCATCCAAATTCATTTGTTCGTATTGCCCGAGACTTTTTAGATATTTTTTATCAATATTCTTTGCATCACCCAAAACTAAAATGGTATAGTTGCGGTCTTTAATGAAATCTTGGTGGAACTTCTTGAACTCCTCTACCACCTGATTATTTTCTGCACTAAACTTGGAGAAATAATCATAAGTAGATTTTCTTAAGTCACCTTCAACACCACGTTTTTTGTTGCTACGATAAGTCCAGTAGATTCTAGACCCTGTAAGGCGATCGGTTTCTACTTTTTTCAAAATAGCATCTACGGCATTTGCCAATTGATCTTTGTTGATAGGTACCTCCTCAATGATTTCTTTCATAGCGGGTACGGCATCTTTTAGCTTATCACTTTGAGTTCCGACATAAGCTCTGAAGTAGTGGGCATCTCTTTTATCGCTAGGAGCACCATTATAGGCATAAGCAGAGTAAGCCAAGGCTCTTTTTTCTCGAATTTCCTGAAAGACTACAGAAGACAAGCCTGAGCCAAAGTATTCGTTGTAGAGTTGGCTCATAATATTTTCCTGTAAATTAAAGCCTTCACTACCCTTAGATACCATCATGATTTCAGCTTGTGCCATATCAGGGAAAGGAACAAAAACGACCTTATCTTTATCCGTGGCTTGTTCTTTATATTCAGGACGGGGAGGATAATCCAGCAAAACCTTAGGTACTTTGTGCAATTGATCGAGAGCAGCAATCACCTCTTTTTGGGGTTTAGACCCAAAATAAAAGATGCTATGTTTGTAGCTGGTCATTTCTGTTACTTTATTGACGAGCTGTTGCGGTAGAAGGGCATCCATTTCTGAAGCACTCAGTACATCCCGAAACGGAGACTTCTCTCCATAACGAGCGTAGTTGAACATCGCTCCACGCAGGATCCGACGCTTATCTTTTTTAGCATCGATGCGGTCTTTTTTGATCTGTGCAATCAGTTTTTTCAATGCTTCTTCATCGGGTTGGGCATTGGCCAGAATATGCTCAAAGAGTTTTACCCCTTGTTCAAAAGATCGGTCTAATCCTCTGAGGGTAACATAAGTAACTTCTCCACTTGCATAAACATCAAAGGAGACCCCAAGCTTGAAAAACTCCTGTTGTAGTTCCTCTGCACTGTATTTATCTGTACCCAAAAATTTGAGGTAGCGTACGGCAATGGGTAGAATTTTATCGTGATCTGACCCCATATCCAAGATATAATTGAGGCTAAAGGTTTCGTTGTTTTTATTGTAGATGTAGTCGAAGTCAACGCCACTAGCTAGTTTTTGACTTTCAATTTCTTTTTTAAAGTCGACAAAAACGGGGTTGATGCGAGGTGCAGCAGTTTTTTCAAAATTGGCTCGGAAGCCCGACATGGTATCCTTGGGGGGCTGAATTGGGGTAATGGTAGGTTTATCTACCTGTACTAGGTCTTTATCCTCTCCTTCGCGTTTGTACACGACCACATAGTTGTTGTCTTTGAGGTAGGTGTTGGCGAAGTTCATTACCTGTTCTTTTGTAATGCTGCGCATTTTGCGGTATTTATTCACCACATCGCTCCAGTTTTGGTCTGCGATAAAGGCATCGAGCATGGAATAGGCTCTACCCTGATTCCCTTCTAATGATTTCTGGTAATAATATTCCAAATCAGTGACTACGGCATCGATCATCCAATCGGGGAATTGTCCTTTGCGTACCTTATCGATTTCTGCCAGAAGCAGGTCTTTGAGTTCCTCCAGTTTTTGTCCAGGGCGAGGATAGGCATAGATTCCAAAAAATGAGAAGTCGTTGGCCGACCAGTTGAAGCAGTAGGAATTGTTGGCAATTTTTTGCTTTTGTACCAGGTTGATGTCAATCAAGCCCGCTTTTCCATTCGAAAGGATATTGGATACCAACTCTCCCAACAAAGCTTCTTGGCTACCCGCACCTGGTAAACGCCAACCCAAATCTAGTACCTCTTTCTCCCGACCAAAAACTTCCTTAACTACAGGTTTTTTAATTTCAGGTTGTGGTTTGACGGTGAACTTAGGTACTTCTTTTGATGCATATCCGCCAAAATACTTTTTGATGAGATCCACCGCATCATCTGGATTGAAATCGCCAGCAAGGACAATGGCCATATTGTTAGGCACATAATA
>CAZOLU010000086.1:5600-11739 GCA_964580485.1 uncultured Saprospiraceae bacterium
ATTGCTGGAAGAAATTGTGGATTTTTACCATCGAAGGGCGTTTGAGGTGCTCGCTAGTCCCAATGGTAGTTTGGGTGCCATAAGGGTGGTTGGGCAATAGCCCACTCATAAAGGCTTGAAATACCTTGCTTCCATCGCTACTTTGCCCAATATTAAACTCTTCGTACACCGCTTCCAATTCTGTATGGAAAAGACGTAAAACCAATTCACTGAAGCGTTCAGATTCTACTTGTAGCCAGCGTTCCAACTCATTAGATGGAATATCATTGACATAAACCGTTTGATCTAAAGAGGTAAATGCATTGGTACCTTTTGCCCCTAGTTGGCTGATGAGCTTATCATATTCATTGGAGGCCACTAGTTTGGCTGCTTCAAAGGAGATGCTATCAATTTTCTTGTAAATCTTCTTGCGATCTGCATCATTGGCTTTAAAGTGCTCCTCGTAGAGATTAGAGATTTCCTGAAGCATTAGTTTCTCCTTCTCCCAATTTTGCTAGTCCCTTTAAAGAGCATGTGCTCCAGGTAGTGCGCTAGTCCCGTAGCATCTGCTGGGTCATTTTTAGAACCTGCACGAGTTGCAATAAAGGTTTGGATACGAGGGGCATCCTTATTGATACTCATATAGATTTTGAGACCATTCTCCAAGGTATATATTTTTACATCCATAGGGTCGTTGGGTACGGTTTGATATTCATATTTATAAGATTGAGTTTTCTTCTCTTTTTTTGTAGAAGTGTTTTTGTTTTCAGGCTTACAACTCCAGGTTATGCTGATAAAGAGCAAGAACAGGGTGATAAGCATTGGTAATTTCATCTCTTTCATAAAGCGTCGAAGTTTGAGTGCTATAAAGGGTTATTGGTATTTGCTATTCTATTGATCAATTTTTTCCTTAATTTTGCAATCTGAGATAAGGAGTTTAATGATTTGGGATAGTGAATTTACTAAAACTGCTTGATATATGTACAGCTGTCTGCCTTTTTTCCATAGAAAAGCACGAAAACATTCGACAAAAGAGCATTTCAAAACGATAAGCAGATGTTGTATAGGATTTTTATGGCTCATCTTCTCTTATAAAACCCATGCTCAAATGCTTGAATTTCAATATCTAAAATTGGAATATCGGGCGCTGACTGCCAATGCTGCTATAACGCAGTTGGAACTCCCTCTTGTACAAAACCAAAGCAATAACCACTTTCAACTGCGCAGCAGTTGGGACTCCTTAGGAAATCGCCTACGTATCGACCTAAGAGCCTTGGTTCCGATCTACATTGAATCCGTCCAACTCATAAGTCGTTACCATACAAGGTCAGCCGATACACGCTATTTTTGCAATGGCTATCAATCTTGGACCACTAGCCGAGAATACAGCAGCAAAGAACGCATCCGAAAACTTGCCCCTATCCTCAATGCCTATTCTAAAAATGCAGGGGATTATCATATCGCAGGACCTAAACGCAAAAAAGGACAACTGCATAGTTGGTCCTGGACCTATTGGAGAGATGGGCAGAGCTATCAGGCAATAGCTTCACTTGCTGAAAATTCAGGCTATACCCGATTTTGGTTTAATACCCCTAAAGAGGAGTTGACGATCGAGAAGATTGCTAAAGGCTATTGTGTTTTAGCAGATAAATCTTTTGAGTTATTCGACTTACTTTATACAGAAGGGGAGGGTTATCTTGCTTATACGGATTTTATGAATCATTATGCAAGTCTATGGCATCAAAAATATGGAACAAGGCGACCTTCTGCTCGCCCAGTACAAGGCTGGACGAGTTGGTATCACTACTATGATAAAATTGATGAGGAGATTATTGAAAAGAATTTGAAGGCTTTTGTCGAGGAGGAAATTGAGATCGATATTTTTCAGATTGATGATGGTTATCAGGCGGCAATTGGCGACTGGCTGACGCCCAATAAGAAATTTCCGAAAGGGATGGCCGCTTTAGCGGCCAAGATTCACGAGCGCGGCTATCGAGCGGGCCTTTGGTTGGCTCCTTTTATTGTAGGCAAGAACTCGGCAATTTACAAAGCACATCCAGATTGGATCGTTCGAAAAGCCAATGGCAAGCCCCTTAAGATAGCAAAAAATGTGATATGGAAGACGACTTATTATGCCTTGGATTTGTCGAAAGCTGAAGTTCGAGCACATATTAAAAAGGTGGTTCATACGATTTTGCATGAATGGGACTATGATCTCATCAAGGTAGATTTTCTTTTTGCTTTGTCGGTACAAGGGCGGGAGGATCGTACTACTGCTCAGATTCTCCGAGATGGGATGCAGTTGTTGCGAGATGTGGCTGGTCCAGACAAACAGATTTTAGCTTGTGGGGTGCCTTTGGCACCTTGTTTTGGTTTGGTAGACTATTGCCGAATTGGGAATGATGCGCATTTGGGTTGGGAATTTGGGGTTTTGAAGCGTTTGCGGGCACATGAGCGCCCGTCTACCTGGTCTACTTTGACGAATACTATAGTGAGGAACCCGCTTGCGGGGAATTTCTTTCTCAATGACCCTGATGTATTTATTCTGCGAAAGCAAAAAACGAAACTCAATTGGAATCAGAAAAAGACGATGTTTTTGGTGAATCATATTTTTGGTCAGCTGCTGTTTAGTTCAGATTATATTCAAGATTATAAGGAGTTCGCAGACGCATATTATAAAACTTCTTTTCCTTTTAGGCGGCCTTCAAATGTTGAAGTAGATCAACTTGGGCAGGATTTGTATCGGGTGAAATTTAATATTGGACTTCGGTCTTATCTGGCTTATATCAATTTAAATAAAAAACGGCAGCAAATCGAAATTCTTCAAGATGATCAGTTATATTTTGATGCAGAGAATACAGCAGTTTTAGACTTTGGTAAGGAAAAGGGACTTCAGTTAGAAGCTTTTGAATCTAAATGTTTTTATCAATTGAAGGGGTTGGATTTTGAGCTTTTGGGCGGAAAAGGACATCTATACCCTGGGACAGCTATCGAGCGATTGAGTTGGGTAGGGACAAATAGTTTAGAGTTGTATCATCATCCTCATACAATTCAGAAAAAAGCTGTTTATATTCGCATATTAGATGAAAATATAAAGGAATTTGAGGTGAATGGGAAAAAATATTTAGTGAAAGATTTGAACGGATTCAGAGGCATTCAATATCAACCATAGAACAGTAGGAGTATGGAAAAAGCATTCGAAGAGCAGTATCATGAACTGGAACGGGATCATTGGTGGTTCAAGGGAAGGCGAGCCTATATCCGGCAGTTATTGAAAAAAGAATTGAGAACAGCCAAAATTTTAGACATTGGCTGTTCTTCTGGTGTATTGATAGAAGAATTGAAAGAGGATGGTTTTGATAAAGCAAATCTTTATGGGATTGACATCAGTGAAAAGGCAATTGAAAATGCTAAGGCTAATGGATTGAAGCAGTGCTACATTATGGATGCACAAGATATTCAGTTGGATGAAAAATTTGATATCCTGATTGCGTCCGATTGTTTAGAACATTTGGAAAAAGACGAAGCGGCTCTTCAAAATTGGTATCAACTGCTTAAACCCAAGGGGAAATTATATGTCTTTGTACCAGCCTATATGATGCTGTGGAGTCAGCATGATGTTGTAAATATGCACCATCGCCGTTATACCCGAAAGGAGTTGAACAAAAAGTTGGAGGCAGCTGGCTTTGTAGTACAAAAGGCGAGTTATTGGAATTTCTTTTTATTCCCTTTGGTCTTAATGGTGAGAATGATACAACGTTTATTCAAATCGGATAAAGAAGCAGAAGGGGATTTGAAAGCTCCTAATCCCATACTCAATCGCATTTTCCTTAGCTTGATTCAGGTCGAAAACTTTTTGTTGGGTAGCTTGAATTTTCCCTTTGGGGTCAGTGTTTTTGCTGTGGTGGAGAAAAAAAATAAGCAAAGCGGTAACATATTTATGTAAAGGGACATTAAAGAGCAACAAACAAGTTAAACACTTAGACAAAGTTCACCACTATTTAAACCCAAACTTAGACAAGGATTCCTTGCCTTGGGAATCAACACTCTTTAAAGTGTCACCTACTTTAAAGCCTAAACTTAAAGGCAAAACCACAAACTTTAGCGTCAACTAACCCTAGTTGGCGTTTTTTTATTTCCTCAACCTTTAATCCTCTAGTTGCATTTCTTTACAAATTCTCCTATTTTTGAAATAGATCAGTTTAATAAAATCAGCAAACATGGAGTTTTTGGATGGCTACCAAGCCATAATCAGTTGTAAAACACCTAAAGCCGTAACTCGAGTAAGAATCTCCGGGTATGACTTAGATGCTGCCTTGCGAAGCATCAAAACCTTTGAAAGTCTAGAAATTTTCGAATGCAGTTGGGGGGGGACTTGGTCGCATATTCCAGATGCTATTCTAAAACTGCCCAAGCTCAAATCTCTTGCCTTTCCTCGAAATTATCTTAGAGCTATACCCCCAGAAATTATATATGCAGAAAAGCTTGAAGTATTAGACCTCAGCAACAATTATATTCGTGAAATTCCATCGGAAATTAGTCAGCTAAAATATTTAGAGGAGTTGAATTTAGATAAAAATCCGATACAAGAAATTGATGAGGCTATTTTAGAATTACCCCAGCTCCAATATCTGAATATTTCCAAAGCAGTATTTACACAAGCACCAGATATCCTATTGAAACTTATCCCCAAGCTGCAGTTCCTCTTTTTACCACGCAAACTCACGTTAAAGCTGAAAGCAACAGAAGCAGAGCTTCTTAGTCAACTGCCCTATTTCGATCAATGGACAGCTTTGGAAAAGAAGTATATTAAAAAACTGATGCAAATGCGTCGGAAAAAAGAGCTAGACAATGATCTTCTGCCATTGGCCGCCAATATTTTAGCTGGAGCAGAGACCAAGATATTAGCGCAGCAAAGCCTTCCCAAACTATTGCGCATCCTTAATTTGAAAGGGCTGGAAATACTTAGGCTCAAAACCCTAGAAGTTCTGGATCAATACATCAGCAAGGAGGCTTTAGAGGCACTAGAGAAGGATGCAAGAGTGGTAGTAAAGGGAAGGCTGGGCATCAACAAAAATGAATTGCGACAAAAACTCAAAGATCACAAGATTCAATACAGCGCCAAGTTGGATGATCGAAGTACCCATTTGTTGGTGGGGCAACTTCCTGGTAATGATCTTGATGATGCTCTGCAAAAGGGGCTGCATATTATCACTGAAAAAAATATTATAGACTACTGGGAGTCGGTTGAAAATCCATACCTTCTGGAGACAGCAGAGATCGCTCCAGAGCAATTGGATGGCCTTGCGGCTATGCTCATGAGTCGCCAAAATGATAGTATTGCAGTGGCCTTGGAAATGTTTAAGCAGGGGGGCTTCCCAAAATCTTTGCTAACAGAGTTGTTTATTGCCTACAAAAGCTTGTTGGATCAACCCAAAATACAGCGCAGCATCGAGCGTCTTTTACGGCAGTATGGCTCTTCAGATTTAATTGCTGCATTGAATTTAGAATCTGGAGTATTTAATTATCCACTAGCAGAGTTGAGTACCAATAGTTACTTAAATAAATATGCAAAGGTAGCAGATTTGGATAGCATAAAGCTGGCTCGATATGTTTTCAAACAGTTTGGAGGAGGGGCAATTTATCTCATTCGCAAATTACCAGAGGCCGAAGCTTTGAGCTTTATAGAAACGGACTTGATGAAGGAGGGGGGACTCAATCTTGCTCAAAAGGGCTTGAATACCTTACCTCCCGTAGTGTATAAACTAGGTGATAAACTGAGGGAGCTTAATTTACAAAATAACCGAATTTCTAAAGTGTATGAAAAAATAAAGGCTTTTTCCAATCTGAGAGTGCTGGATTTACGCTACAACTATAGCCTCCAATATCATAAAGATAGACTTCGGACTAATCTGCGACAATGGCTACCTCATTGCAAAGTCTTGTTGTAAACGACATGAAAATGGAAAGCCTTTGGCAGCTCCTATGTTCAATGAATAGAGGTAGAATTATGCTACTGTGGCATTGTATTCGACCAATTTTTAGTATATATTTAGATTTAATTCCTGCCATCAAAAGCTTCTACAAGTATCCATATAGCTCCATGCAGATATAAAAAGGACAGCAAGTTGATACTTACTGCCCTTGATTTTTTAACGAT
>CAZOLU010000087.1:0-11712 GCA_964580485.1 uncultured Saprospiraceae bacterium
TTGCCTTTCCCTAGGGATGCTCCAAAGGAGTCCTTGGGGCCTTTGGCATAGGCTTCGAAAGTACGTACAGTTTTATATGAATTTAAAACAAAAAGCTCCTACGTATCGACATAGAAGCTATTGGCAATATACTGTAAGCAATTGGTACTTGCTAATTTTAGAGGTAACGAAGATCCTTAATCAGTGCCTCTACACCTTGTCCCTTTACCTTCTGAAGCAAAGCATTAGCAGAAGAACGCACAGAAAAATTTCCCAATAAAAGCTTGGTCATTTCTTTTCCTCTAGCCTCATAAACATAAATCATGTGTACCTGGTCAGGAAATAGTTTTTTCATTTTAGCAGTTTGTCGAAGTAGAGCCTCTTGTGAGCTAAATACCCCAACTTGTACGCTATAACCTTCACTTTTTTCCACCTTCCGAATATCAATCTCATATAATTCCTTGCTCTTATTTTTATTGCTATTGCTTGTTGTGCCAAAGCCACTAAAGACCACTTTAGGTTCTTCAGCTTTTTTCTCGGGTTTTACATTTGTAGAAGCTCGAACAATGGGTTTATCCTCCTCGATGGGTTGAGGTGCAGGCTGCACTTTAGGTGTATTTGTAGTACCACTACTTACAGCGCGAAACTCCTTCAAAAGTTCCTGAGCACTTTTATAGCCTACCAATCGCTTAACGAGCTTTCCTTTATCGTCAAAAATCAACATAGTAGGCAGTGCCTCTACCTCATATTTTTGGGACCACATTACTCCGTCAAAATCCTGGACATCGAGGCGTAGTGCCACAACATTATCATCAATATATTTCGAAAGTGCTGGATCTTGATAGGTACTTTCATCCATAGCACGGCAGGATGCACAATAACTTGCATCAAAATCTACAAAAAAGAGTTTAGATTCTGATTCGGCTTTAGATTTTGCATTTTCCCAACTACTACTCACAAAGCTCACAGCAGTAGGACTTGCAAATGCCATTGCCAATAAAAGTAAAGGAATTGCAATAGCTGCAAAAATTACAGATCTCATAGGTCTATGCTTAGATTAAGAAAATTAGGTCTAATTTTTAAACTGCTCTAATATACAATATCTTGATTCGTTCTAATATAAAAATGTATAAAAATATAGGAGAAAAGTAGATATCAGCCCTTATTCAGTGTTTTTTCAGCAGTTTTGGCAATTTCTTCCCCAAGCTCAATCAAACGAAACATTCGATCGGTATCTCTTTTCTCAAGTAGTACTCCCATTTCTTCATAATGTATTTTTGGTCCCTCGATACATAAATAACCTCTCCATTGTCTATGCCAAGTCATTATCTCTTTGCGAATAGCAGGCTGCAAAATGGTTTTGGCAAAATCTTCGTCCTCTGCCTTAATTAAAAAGATGGCATCAAAGTCTTCATCTCCAGTCAGTACATCTTGATATCCCCATTGCTTTTTGAATTGAGAGAACATGTTTTCTTTGCCAATCCAAACTTTTGGAACAACGTTCCCCTCAAAGCTCCAATCAAATTCAGAAACGTAGGATCGACTTTTTTCTTGACTCCGAGTATAATGGCAAAAATAAAATTGGCGACCATTCAGCTCACCTTCTAGTTCAGCCTTGTAAAAGGCAGACAAGCCTTTAGCCTTTGCTCGCTTCAAGCTTAGACCTAAACGCTGGGCAAGTGCTTCCAATTGTGTATTCATGCCTTTGATTGTATTTCTAGACAAGCGAATCACTAAAAAGTAAGTTCCTACCACCACAACAAGGCTAACCAGGATAGCAATCCATAGAGGAGACATAGTTAAGAATTTAGGTTAAGTACTCAAAGATTCTGAGATATAAAACCACAAAACTCAAAGAGCGCGTATATATCATCACTTTGAGTCTTGTGGTTCTAGAAGCGTAACGAGTAAGAGCTTGGGAGACTCTGACAGCGGTTTAACTTCAAACGGTTTGCTTAGCAATATCCCATTTTCATGAATTGACAAAATGGGTATCTGGAGTATACTCTAAGTTGGATTTTAATAAGAAACCCCTAAGGCTTTCAAAGTTTCAAAATCCAATTGACCAATAGGTAGTCCATTATCTTTTTGAAATTTAACCAGTGCTGCTTTGGTTTGTTTACCAAAGATATTATCACTAGGTCCGGGGTTATAGCCTTTACGACGTAGTGCCTCTTGGATTTCCCGGATTTTTACGTTGTCAATTTTATTTTGACAAAGCACCTCTCTCCATTCTGAATATCCTCCAGGTTTGATCAAGCGACGATTACTGACTGTTTTAAATTCGCCAGGCACTTCCACTACTCGAGTTTCGCTAGGCTTGGTCATTACCCGTTTTTTCACCATTTTGTATTCCGCAGGGATTTCAATCACTCGAGTTTCTGGTGGTTTGACCATTACCGTTTTTTTGATGGTAGTATACTCTGCAGGCACTTGTACTTCTTTGGTAGTAGGAGGCTGTACCATCACTGTTTTTTTGATGGTTTTGTACTCTGCAGGAATCACCACTTCTTTGGTGGTGGGAGGTGTTTTCAAAATCGTTTTGGTTACCGTTTCATACTGAGCAGGCACTTCAACCAAACACCAAACCATACAATCTTCGGGATCTGCAGAAAGACAGTTTTTATCTCCTTTACGGCGTACCCATTTGGTCGAAGCTGGGGCTACTTCAATTTGCTCGGTTACGGTTTCGTATTGAGCAGGTACTTCTACAAGTTTAACTTCCGATGGTTTGATTTCGATTTGTTCCTCAATGTCTTCATATTTGGCAGCAACGGGCTCAAGCCGAATGGTAGCAGGCTTTACCTCTACTTTTTCTTCGACGGTTTCAAAAACCGCAGGAATGACTTCGATTCGGGTGGAAGCTGCTTTCACTTCCATACGTTCTTCTACTTCATCAAATGTAGCGGGAACAATTTCAATACGCTGTGTAGGTTGCTTCACCAAAACCTCCTCGGTTACAGTTTCATATTCGTCGGGGATCAAACACTTGGCATAACATTTACCAGGTTCTGCATTAGGTGGATAATCCTGTGCCTGAAGGCTAAGACTTCCCCCCAACACTATAAAAGTTAGAATAACTTTGAGTAGTGTAGTTGTTATTTTCATAATGTTAATAGTGGCTTTATCAGGTTAAGATTTAGGTCAATAAGTATATAATTAGATATACTATACAAAACTAAGGAATCTTGGCGGTACTACCAACATAAAAAAGGGCTTCTTATTAGATTTCAATATTTTTGGGATAACAAATAAAGTATTTGACTACTTTTTGTGGGCGAATATTATGCTCTCTCCATTCTGAGATGGGTCGAAGCTGCCCATTACTTAGGCGAATCATAATCTCCTCCTTGCTTTGATCATAAGCTTTATTAGCCTCCTCTCCTTTAAATACTAGGTAATGTAGGTCTTTCTCTGGTACTTGGGGATACTGCCTTTTTACTTGCTTTAGTACCTTTTGGTAAAATGCTTCTTCAATCGGATCATTGCTTAAATGGATGCGAAAAAGGCTGCGGGTAATTAGACTTTTGGCCAGGAAGGAAAGAATAAAGTCTTCGGCATTGCAAAAAGCTTTGATGGCGGCAATAATGTCGATGTCATCGAGTCGGGAGAAGTGATAGAGAATTTCATCTCTTTGGGCTTTGAGTTCGTTTGCAGCAATATCTTGTTTGAGGAAATAGTGCAAGCTGGGCGAGATCGGCAGGCTGCAGCCTGCCTGCACCAAGGCCCGAGCCCTTTGTACCAGCTTGATCGTCAACTCCCCCGCACAAATCACTACCTTGTGCAAGTACACCTGCCAATACATTAAGCGCCGAGCAATTAAAAATTTTTCTACAGAATAAAGACCTTTATACTCAATAGCTAATTGATCTCCCGCTACGCTCAACATTTTTATAATCCGATCATAACCCACTACTCCTTCTGAAACCCCTGTAAAAAAACTATCCCTTGTCAGGTAATCCATGCGATCCATATCTAACTGACTGGAAACGAGCTGATGCAGAAACTTCTTGGGGTATTCATTCTTAAAAATTTGTAAAGCTAAGCTAAGTCGTCCCTCAAACGCTTCATTGAGTTTTTCCATAAAAGCTACCGATAAATCTTCATGATGCACTTGCATGATATTGAACTCCAAACAGTGGGAGAACGGGCCATGACCTATATCATGCAACAGAATGGCAATAGATACCGCTTCTGCTTCCTCCTCACTAATTTCAATTCCTTTATTTCGCAAAGCGACAATCGCCTTTTGCATCAAATGCAATGCGCCTATCGCATGATTGAAACGGCTGTGCATGGCTCCAGGATAGACATAATGGGTGAAGCCTAGCTGTGTTATTCGCCGCAAGCGTTGATAATAACGATGCTCTAATAAATCGAAAATAATTCCATAAGGAATCTCGATTAACCCATAAATGGGGTCGTTTAGTATTTTTCCGTAGGTTCTCATAGCGTTTTATAATACTTAGAAGGTTTTTACAATGCAAAATATCCCCCCTCAACAAAGCCCCTAGCCTTCTTCGACTCCTTCGGGAAAGGATCTTAACAGCTCGATTTGGCAAAGCCGTTCCCTTTCCTCTAGATGCCCCAAGGTAGTCCTTAGACCTTTGGCATAGGAATCGGCATTTTTAGAGGCTAAATAGTTACATATATTCTATCAAGAATAACCTCACATGTTATTGTTTTTATATCACAGTAAGTTAATCAATTGTTCGATTTCTTTCCTATGTTTGATAATTTCTGCTTGCTCCCACTTATTATCTTCATAACTTTCAAACATAATAAGTCGTTTCAGGCTCAAATTATCATTATAAAACCTTTTCTTTTTGTCATTTGGATTTTCTTTATTTCCAGCTGAATTTTGTGAAGTTGAGATTAGACATAAATTCCCAATACCATTCAACTCTTCATGAAAAATACTTTCTGAACTTGGGTTACTTTGCGCAGCGAGATGTTCTTTGGAATTCAGTTGTCTGAACTTAAAATTTACAAACCTCCCTTTTTGGTTGAAGATTTTCTTTTTTAGGTTATTCAATGGATCAGAATTATCAGCTAGGAAAGAGTCTTTCCCTTTAATATTTTCAGTGTATATTTTCCACAAAAGAAAATCAACATAATACAGGTTAAAAACTGTGATTTCAGGATAACTCATTTTATCTGAATCAAAGTAGCTTTTTGCTATTTCTCTAACTTTCTTAGTGTATCTATCTAAGGAGGAATGATGCTCAAACTTCAAAACTTCCTGTAACCAATTATTATAAGTGTTTGTAGAATCAGAATAATACAACATAGTTTGGAGCATTACCAACTCATCATCATTTTCCTTGGGCTGGTTAAACGTTTTGATGGGGGGGACTTCAAAATCGGCATTTAGCTTTCTTAATTCCCAATTTTGGTTCCGTTCTTTTTCATCTGCCAAATCTTGTTTGATTACATATTTATCAAATAGGACCCTATATTTGAGTAGATCAAAAATGAATACTTTTGGGTTAGGCTTAAATTCTTCAAATTGACTCAATAAGTTTTTATCATCAAGAGAAACTTTATCATATCTGACTTTTAATACTTGTAATAGGAAGTTCGGAAAGTCTATAATTGACCTATACTTATCTGGAATAAATTTCTCTTCTTTTGGAAAATCATGTGGGATATGGTGATTTGTTAGAATATCCAACATAGAATCTTTACCTTCATTCTTATTTTCGTCAACTGAACCAATACCTCCACCTTTAGTTTTATTTACCATATTTTTGGCAAAACCTTCTACGCATAATTCCCCTTCCTCAGTAAATAAGGCTTTTCTTTTTTCTTTGTCAAAATTAAAGTACACATAATTAGTCATATCTGAGCAAGCATCCCAAATAGTAGCAAAAGTTTCTTGTTCTTCAAGGTTACTGATTTTACCCATTAAATTTGCCTTCACAATCTCATGTTTTTCCAGTTGTTCGCCCCGATTGTTCATGATTTCAAAATAATGATTCAAATCCGTGTCCTCTGGAACCTCTACCCTAAATAAAAAAACATTATTGTAGAAATGATCTGCAAATCGCTGAATACTTTTGATAATTCTAAACTCCTCTTGGATAAGTTCTATAGCATCTTTAAAACTTCCTGTCCCCGAAATATTTAATGCTTCTACTTGTTTTTGAAAGTTGGCTTTTTCTACTCGATATAAGCTTTCAATATAGCGTTGTGATTTCTTTCGGGAATCAAACTTTAGGTTGGGAGTAGACACTGTATGTGCAATATGTTCATCAATCCAATTCTTTAAGACTAAATTTATCAGGGTTAAGGTAGTATGTCGTTGTTGTCCATCGATCAGCTCAAAACTACCATCTTCTCTTTTGAAACATACTAATGAGCCAAGGTAGTACGATTTTTTTTCATTATTATCTTCTGGAAAAAACTCATCAATATCCTTAATCAACTGTGAAATTTCAGCTTTACCCCAAGCATAATTACGTTGATAACGTGGAATAAAATATCTATCATTTGCCAAAACATCCTTTATAGTTTTTGCTTTTTCTTCCATATTAACTCAAAAATTTTGCAATCTCATCAATTCCTTTCACTCGATCCTCCTCAACAGCATAGGTTTTATACTGATAATATTTAAGTGAATCAGGGCTGAGAGCATCATTTATTTTATTAAAAAGTTTTCGTGCTGAACTATTCATAATCGTTTCTATATAAATCCGTTTTTTGTTGCAACGAACTTCATAGACCAGTTTATAGAATGCTTGGTAGAAGTCTTTAAAGTCCTCTACATAACCAAACTTATCCACAAACATCATTAAAATATTTTCATAAAGATTCTTCACCTTGAGATCTCCAGTTCGCCACCATCCATAGTAGCCACAACAGTAATCTTCATAAAATGATACAAAATCAGGAACTTCAGCATCTACAGCATCCTCTTTGTTTAAGTCAAATAATTTTTCTCGTTGATGGATATAAAAATCAACGTACTCAAAAAAGCGTTTCCCATTAACAATAGGCATGGTAATTTGAAAAGGAAAAATTTGTGCAATTTGCAAGTTTCTGAGAAACTTATCGTTTTGAGCATTTTCCACAAAACCATCTAACATCCTCATTGTACTTTCATAAGGATACTGCTGTTTTTTATGCAATGAAATCCCCTTAAATTCCTCAATTTCATCTTTTGTAAATTCGTATTTCCATTCATTTTTACTCCATTTCCGAATTCTAAATAGATGGTTTCCAAGTATTGGCTTTAATGTTCCATTATCCACAGAGCTTTCCCAACGCTCCACACATTTTGTCCGATCTTCTTCGCTATCAAAATCCATTTCTCGTAAATGAAATGCCTTTAATAAGTCATATGGTTCCAGAGCTTTACCTCTTGAGTTTTGGGCATCAAAAAGTTGAAATGCCTCATCCTGTTTAAAAACAGTAAATAGAACAAACTCACACTTTCCCAAGGCTTTATTTTTGAAGTCTGCCTTTCTGTTTTCATTATTTTCAAATTTAGTTTTGATCCACTTATTGATAATTCGGTAATTGTAGACAATATTATTTTTTGAGACTTTATGTTTATAGTCTTGTTTTAAGAGCAATCCATCAAAGTTGTGATCTAATATTTTAAGTAATAGTGAAATAGTGGTCAAACGTTGCTGCCCATCAACGACATTCTTTATTTCACTGTTTCCTTGATGCAAAATAATGTTACCAATCCGATAATCTTTATTCTTCAGTATCACATACTCAAAAATATCGTCCAAAAGTTGAGTAACATTTTTTTCTATCCATTTATAAGGACGCTGATAAACAGGAATAGTGAGTGTTTCTTTTACCAGCTCATTCAGCTTTACTATTTTTTGTGTTGGAGTTGATCCCATAGCTAAAATCTAATGGGTTTCTATTAAGTTGTTAGTATTTCTGTATTCCCCAAATTATTAAACAATCCCCCCTCCTCCCCTAAACTATATTAACATCTAAAGATAACTTCCGTTTAACATTTAGTTAATAAACGAGTCGTTTCTTTGCAGCACATTACGGGAGGGGTAAAAACAACTCTTCCTCATCAAGTTAAGTAATTTATCAAATTCAAAACCTCATCTGATGAAAAATCTTAGAAATCTGCTCTTTTTGTTTACCGCTGTTGCTATTTTGGCTTCTTGTAACAGAAACAGAGACACCTTAACAGGTGTAGTTACCGATGCTGCTGGTGCTGCCGTAGAAGGTGTAACGGTTACTGTATTCAATGTAGATGGTACTACTGCTGGTACTGCTACTACTGATGCTGACGGTAACTACTCTATTGAAGAAGTTGTTGAAAATGAACCCGTAGAATTCTCTAAAGCTGGTTTTCTAACGGCTACTGGAACTGTACCAACAGGAAATCGTCCTGAGTTGGATGTCACTTTGCAAGCCGATGCGTTCAATACCACTTACTTTGCTTCTGCAAACAATACCGTGAATACAGACGCTAGCATTTTCAACACCAACTCTATTCAGCCTTCTATTAGTAGCTTTGGAACTTTGGCAACAATCTCTGACGCTTGGTTTACAACTACTACTTACAAAGGTGCTGTAGATCCTTCTGGTACTCCTTGGTACGATGGATGGTCTTTTTATAGCAATTTGGTAGCTGGTACTACAACTTCTAATGCTATTACTAACGCTGCTACTTTGGATACCATCAATGATGCAGAAATGAGTGCTATGACTGCAGACACAATCTGGTGGGGTAATGACACAACTTATTTCCTAGATGGTTTTGTATTTGTAAATTCTGGAAAAACATTGGTGATTGAAGCAGGTACGATTATCAAGGGCTTGTCTGGTCAGGGGAATAACGCTTCTGCATTGATCGTTGCTCGTGGTGCTAAAATTATCGCAGAAGGTACTGCTTCTGCTCCTATCATCTTCACTTATGCTGATGATGGAAATGGTGGTGCTGGAACTGCTGCTACTCAGCGTGGCTTGTGGGGTGGTTTGCTCATCTTGGGTAATGCTTCTCTAAACTCTACGCCTGGTGAAACCCAAATCGAAGGTATTCCTACTTCTGAAACCCGTGGTTTGTACGGTGGATCTAGCGATGCTGACAATTCTGGTATCCTACGCTATGTGTCTATCCGTCACGGTGGTTCTAACATTGGTGCAGATAACGAAATCAATGGTTTGACACTAGGTGGAGTAGGTTCTGGTACTACACTTGAATACATTGAGGTAGTTGCTAACCAAGATGATGGAATCGAGTGGTTTGGTGGTACGGTAGATGGCAAATGGTTGATCGTTGCTTTCTGTGCTGATGATGCTTTGGATTATGATGAGGGATACCGTGGAAGAAACCAGTGGGTAATCATTCACCAAGCTGATGATGATGCTGACCGTGGTGGTGAGCATGATGGTGGTACGAATCCTGAAGATGCTACTCCTTATGCTACTCCTTGGTTTGTAAATGTTACTTCTGTTGGTAATCCTAATAGCCGTGCAATTACTTTCCGTGATAATGCTGGTGGATACTATATGAACTCTATCTTCACTGGCTACAACAATGGTGTTGATATCGAAGATTTGGTTGGTCAAGATCAAGATTCTTACAAGCAGTTTCAAGATGGTAACTTGAAGTTGGAAGGAAATATCTTCCACAATATTGCTGCGGGTACTACTGGTGCCGACTTATTTAAAACATCCAACTAATAGATGTAACTATTTTAAAAAAGCTCATCTCGATGTCGAGATGAGCTTTTTTTTAAAACCAAAGCGATCTTTGCCAGATCTATAACTGCCATAGCTTTCCCCCAGTTTCATTATTTATCAACGCATAGCTTATTGAATTTCTAATCATTAAAACATTCAGCAAGCCATAGTCAACCACAAATACCATGAAATTCTATATCTACACACTACTTGCCTTGATCTGTTGTTTAGGATTATCACAAAAACTGCAAGCGCAAGATAAGGGATCTATTTCAGGAACAGTCGTAGAAGCAGTATCAGGCTTCACCGTCATTGGTGCAACCGTAGCTATTAAAGATCTCAGTATTGGGACTATTACCGATTTGGATGGGAACTATATGCTGCGAGATCTAGAGCCAGGCACCTACACCTTGGAATGTTCCTACCTTGGTTTTGCAAAAAAAACAGTTACAGAGGTTAAAGTAACTGCTGGAGGAGTTTCTAAACTAGACTTTGCATTGTTAGAAGAAGATCTAGCCATTGAAGAAGAGGTGGTTATCGAAGCTCGCCAAATTCAAAATACAGAAACCTCCCTCCTTACCCTCAAACGTCAATCTTCTAGTGTATTAGATGGAATTTCTTCAGCCGAAATCAAAAAAACAGGCGACAATGATGCCGCAGCTGCTATGCGCCGGGTAACGGGAGTCACCGTAGAAGGTGGCAAATACATTTATGTACGAGGCTTAGGCGATCGCTATTCTAAAACCACCCTCAACGGTGCAGAAATCCCAGGCCTAGATCCCAACCGAAATACAGTACAGATGGATTTGTTCCCTACCAACCTCCTTGATAATATTTTGGTATACAAATCTTTCACCCCAGATCTATACGGAGATTTCACCGGAGGCTATGTAGATATTGCCACCAAAGATTTTCCAGATATTCTAACAGTGAATGTTTCAGCTTCGGCAAGTTACAACAGCGCCAATACCTTTCAACCCATCAACGACTATCAAGGAGGGCAGACCGACTGGCTAGGCTTTGACGATGGAACAAGAGCTCGCCCAGCTATCGTAGAAGGGCTCAACCCCAACACTTTCCCCAACTACTCTCCTAATGCCACAGGGGAGCAAGCGCAACTACTCGAAGATATTACCACAGCCTTTCCTTCAGACTGGAGCATGACCAATCGCACAAGAGGTCCCAACCAAAACTACTCGGTCTCCATCGGAAATCAAGTTCAGTTGGGCAAAAGCCCTTTAGGGTTTATTGCAGCACTTACTTATCAAAACACCCATACAGGTTATAATAGTGGACGTTATGGGATCTATGAGCTTACCGGAAATGTAGCTTCTACCAATGTCTTAACGCCTCAGTTGCGTTTAGAAGAAAATGTAGGGGTAGATGATGTGCTTTGGGGTGGAATGTTTAGCAGCAGTTTAAAAATTAACAACAATAATAAAATTGGATTTACCTTCCTACGCAACCAATCGGCGACTAGTACTGCCCGTTATTCCGAAGGTGCAAAACCTCGTGATGATCCAGACGATATTTTTATCACACAATCTTGGCGTTTCCTAGAACGAAGTTTGACAACCTATCAATTGCGTGGTAAGCACAGCTTCGGAAAAGAAAAAGAATTGTTGAGTGTCAAATGGCAAAGTTCCTATTCCATTTCTACACAAGATGACCCCGACCTACGCTTCTTCACCTATCGTATTCTCCCAACAGGTGCTTTCGATATCAAAACCTCTGATAACCCACCAAGCCGATTCTACAGAGATATGCAACAAGGCAACTTCTCCAATAGAATAGACTTTGAAATGCCTTTTCAACAATGGAATAGCCTGACTTCTAAATTCAAGTTTGGAGCTTCTTATGTCAATAAAGCTCGTGAGTTTAGAGAAGATCGCTATGTATTTGCCGAAACAGGCAACCTTGATTTTACTTCTCCAGAAGCCTACTTTGCCCCTAGCAATTTGATTGACTACAATCCTGCCGAAAATGCTTGGGCGAATGGGGGGGCTGGCATTTATGCACAACCTGGTATTGATCTAAGAAATAGCTATGATGCTACCCAAAATGTCA
>CAZOLU010000088.1:0-1037 GCA_964580485.1 uncultured Saprospiraceae bacterium
AAATAAGTTCCACCACCATCGCAGATGCACCGCCGCCGCCATTACAGATACCTGCAAGGCCACGTTTGCCACCATTTTGTTTTAAGACAGAAAGCAAAGTGATGACGATACGGCAACCAGAAACCCCGATTGGGTGACCCATAGCCACAGCACCACCGAAGGCATTGACTTTCTCATGATCTAGGTTCATTTTCTTCATATTTGCCAATGCTACTACTGAAAAGGCCTCATTGATCTCGAAATAGTCGATATCCGCCACTGTCAAACCAGCCTTATCTAGAGCCTTAGGCATGGCCAAAGCAGGAGCAGTGGTGAACCATACGGGCTCTTGAGCAGCATCAGCAAAGCTAGAGATTTTGGCGATAGGTGTTAATCCTAGTTCTTCACATTTTTCTTTGCTCATCAAGACCACCGCAGCCCCACCATCATTGATTTTAGAAGCATTAACGGCAGTGACGGTACCCTCTTTTTTGAATACCGAGCGTGCTTTTTGCACAGAAGCCAAGTCCGTTACACGGCCATTATCCACCTCGTCATCTCTTTCTACGATGGTAACTTTACCTTTGCGGCCCTGAATTTCAACAGGAACCAATTCGTCTTTGAACCAACCGTTTTCAAAGGCTTTGCGAGCACGCTCATAAGACGCCAACGCATATTTATCTTGCTCTTCACGAGAGATGTTTTCCCCTTCTGCACAAACTTCACCACAAACCCCCATCATATCTCCATTGTAAGGATCTTGTAGACCATCACGAACAATAGCATCGATAATCTGACCATTACCATACTTGATTCCAGAACGGCTTGTTGGGATGTAGTGAGGAGCATTGGTCATACTTTCCATACCGCCTGCTACTACGATGTCGTTGTCCCCTAACATGATCGACTGTGCCGCCAACATCATGGCTTTCATGCCAGAAGAGCATACTTTGTTGATGGTGGTACAAGGCACGGTATTAGGAATACCAGCAGCTAAAGCTGCTTGCTTGGCAGGAGCTTGACCTACATTAGCTTGTAGTACATTACCCATGAATACT
>CAZOLU010000088.1:1047-7611 GCA_964580485.1 uncultured Saprospiraceae bacterium
TCATTTACAAGTTCAGGCTTGATTCCTGCACGCTCTACGGCTGCTTTGATGGCAGTTTTTCCTAAATCAACAGCACTGACCGCAGCAAGGCTACCACCCAAATTACCAATTGGGGTACGAGCAACAGATACAATATATACTTCTTTCATGATCGTTTTTTGTTGGTGAGTGAAAAATTTTTGTTTTCAATGCCCGAAAATACCAAATTTTTAACAAAAAGACATGAAATGAGTTGACTTTTACGGAAGAATGCTTGGATTTTGTGCTACTCTGGAGGGGGCAGGCTCAGCTAGCTGAGTAATTCTTAAAAGTAGTTAAAATCAAGTATAGCTGCTGAAAACTTCCTATCTTTAAGTACTTGTATACACAAAACCAACTAAATTATGCGAACCCCCATGATGCTCTTGTTGGCGTTCATGCTTATTTGTTCAGGACTCAATGCCCAATATTATAGTGGTCGTATCCCTGTTCCCAGTCGAATTGTATTGCCTAAAGATTACAATCCTTCGATCAAATATCCAGTTGTGGTGATGCTGCCTTTTACGGGGGGAGATGCGGAGTATATGTTTGAAGCCTATGCTCGGGAGGCCAATTCGGAGGCAGAGAGTTTTGAAGGTAAATTGCAGGATATTCTGACAGTTTTTAATGCAGAGCGTCCTGATGATCCTCGATCTTTTGTGGTGCTTTTGCCCAAGGGGACTGGGGGGCGGAGGGATCATTCTTGGCGAGGGTTTAAGGATTGTTTTGAGCGTTATGAGCAGCGTATTATGAAGGACTTGAATAGTTATGCTCGGCGCTACAACTTGGATTTGGATAAGGTGTACTTGACGGGGGTTTCTCTCGGTGGGGATTTGGCTTGGGCCATAAGCCAGCGGCATCCAGAAGTTTTTCAAGGAGCCATGGTGATGGGGAGTCGTTGTAGTTATCCTCCTACGGATTCTGCTATTCAAATTATGTTGGACAAGGATTATGCGTTTTTTATGACCATGGGAATGCAGGAAGCTTATGATCGTTTGGCAGGAATGCGTTATGCTCGGAAAATTCTGGATAGCACAGGCGTTCGTTCTGTTTATAAAGAGATGCCAGATTTACGACACAATAAGGCTCCGCTATGGTTGTTTTTAGAAGGAATGGACTATCTTATTTTTGGGAATCAACAAAAAACACGAATTTTAGAAAAAGATGTACCTGAGTTGATTCAACAACTGGTAGGAGTATATCACGGCGATATTGAATTGAATCATTATAATTTAGATGCGGAGGCAGATGATTTAATGGAGGAGGGGAATGGGTTGTATGCACCTTACAAAACAGAATTTATAGAGGCTCAAGATTTGGTGATTGAAAAAAAATCTAATTCTCGAGTGAGTTTAAAACTTCAGTTTGATCAGCTTCCGCCTATTGAGGCCTATGTTTCTCAGATAACTGACCCTTTAACAGGTGAAGTATTGATTAGTCTTACGATTCCCGAACAAAAGATTAAAAATTACAATTATCGAGGAACTGCAGTGGGTGTGGATGATACTAAGGTGCATGGAATCTTAACCCGAGAGCATCTGAGTTTGAGTTTTGATATTTTTAAAACCCAACAACAGGATCAGTTCAGTACCTATACTTTTTTTGTAGTTTTAGAACCTTGATTTTTGAAGTAGGAGCTGTACCCAAACAGAGTGCGAATAAGTTTTGGGGTTTTCCTGAATAAGCTTATATTTAACACCTCTCAAGCAAGTTAAATACAGTGTCCGCTAAGTTATTACACAATGCTGTGCGAGGGGCTTCACCTCCTCGCAGCTTGGCTTTTGCCTAAGCTTATGATGCATTGCATCATGCCAGCTCGCCTTCAGGGCTCCATAAAAGCTACATTAAAAAACTTTCTGGACGCTGTGTTAAAGTCAAAGCCTGAGCATTATTGGAGAATCAAAGAAGAGAATATATTTATGGATCGGCAAAAACTATTAGAGGTTAATCACCTCAAAACTTATTTCAAAACGGATGATGGTATTGCCAAAGCGGTGGATGATGTAAGTTTTACCATATACAAAGGCGAAACTGTGGGGATTGTAGGAGAGTCGGGGTCTGGAAAGTCGGTCACTTGCTTGAGTACCATGCGACTGATTCCCCAACCTCCAGGCTATTATGCGGGGGGAGAAATCCTTTATTATGGGCAAGGGGAGGAGGTAGATCTTTTGAAATTGTCGAATGAGGAAATGCTACATTATCGAGGGAATGACATCTCTATGATTTTTCAAGAGCCCATGACTTCCCTAAATCCAGTTTTTACTTGTGGAGCACAGGTAATGGAAACTATCCTTCTACATCAGAATGTTAGTCGAGAAGAAGCCAAAGAACGAACCTTAGATCTCTTTAAAAAGGTGAAATTGCCAGATCCTCAACGCATTTTTAAAGCCTATCCTCATCAACTTTCAGGCGGACAAAAGCAACGAGTGATGATTGCAATGGCTTTGTCCTGTAATCCCAAAGTATTGATTGCAGATGAGCCTACTACTGCTTTGGATGTG
The DNA here is from genome assembly GCA_964580485.1 of uncultured Saprospiraceae bacterium. GTDB lineage: Bacteria > Bacteroidota > Bacteroidia > Chitinophagales > Saprospiraceae > Saprospira. The sequence continues at coordinate 3,567 of CAZOLU010000088.1, forward strand.
ACGGTGCAAAAAACAATATTGGAGCTGATGGATGATCTGCGTAGGGAAATAGAGGCCTCTATTATTTTTATTACGCATGATTTGGGGGTGATTGCAGAGGTGGCAGATCGTGTTATTGTGATGTACAAAGGTAAGATTGTGGAGCAAGGGTCTGTGTATGATATTTTTGTTAATCCTCAACACCCCTATACCAAAAGTTTGCTAGCTTGTCGTCCTCCTTTGAATTTCAGAATGAGTCAGTTGCCCGTAGTTTCTGATTTTATGGAGGTTACCGAGGATCAACATAGTGGAGATCGAGTAATTCGCGAAAGAGAGGTTTCGATTCAGGAAGTGGTCAACCAGTATAAAATTAGCGGAGAAGATAGCGAATCTCGCTTAAAACAGCTCATGCAACAAGCGCCTATTTTGGAGGTGAAGCATCTCAAAACCTATTTCCCCTCGGCTCGTAATTTTTTTGGGCGAGTGACCAAATATGTAAAAGCGGTGGATGATGTGAGTTTTAAGGTGTACCCTGGCGAAACCTTGGGATTGGTAGGGGAGTCAGGTTGTGGAAAGACGACCTTGGGGCGTACAATTCTTCGTTTAGCTCAAGCTACTTCGGGCGAGGTGCTATTCGAGGGGCAAGATATCCTCCAACTCAAGGCTAAAGCCTTGAAAAAGATCCGTAAAGACGTTCAAATTATTTTTCAAGATCCCTATTCTTCGCTCAATCCTAGAATGACGATTGGCAATGCCATCATGGAACCAATGCAAGTGCATGGCCTTTTGGAAAATGATAAAGAGCGCCGAGATCGAGTGGTAGAACTCCTAGAAACGGTGAGCCTAGAAGCCCGCCACTTCAATCGTTATCCACATGAGTTTTCTGGAGGGCAACGTCAGCGCATTTGTATTGCAAGGGCCTTAGCTCTAAAACCTCGGTTTATTATTTGCGATGAGTCGGTTTCTGCACTTGATGTATCGGTGCAGGCACAGGTGCTCAATCTGTTGCTAGAGTTGCGGGAGCAATTTGGGTTTACTTACATTTTTATTTCTCACGATTTGTCGGTTGTGAAGTTTATGAGTGATCGAATGATGGTGATGAATAGAGGAAAGATTGAGGAAATGGGATCGGCAGATCAAATTTATGAGCATCCTGAAAAAGCCTATACTCAAAAGCTCATTTCAGCTATTCCTAAGGGTAGAATTGAAGATATTAAGGAAAGAATGGGGCACAGCTAAGAGATAGCTCCACCGTGTGTTGTTAGACTACCTTTTCATACCTTGTGAAGGTAGTTTTTTTTATCAAAATAAGGCATTTGCCCTATAAGTAGACTTGAATAGGGAGCTTATCTTTGATTTGTAAATCCACTTATAACCGAAATGCAAATCTATGAAAAGTATTACCGTTACAGCTATTCTGCTCCTCAGTTTAGCTTACAACATTTCACTAAAAGCTCAGAAGAATGTTCAGGCTAAGATTGATAGTTTAACCAAGTTGGCAGAGCTCGCCTATGGTGAAGGGAATATGGCAGAAGCTTTTAGTCGGATGCAGAAAGTAGTGGATTTTACAAAGACTAAATTAGGAGAAAAAGATACGCTTTATGCAGATGTTTTGAGAGATTATAGCTTTGTCGCTGGGCAATTTGGAAAACAAGGGCTACAGGAGAGCGCTTTGTTGAAGTCGGCGGATATTTATCGGGAGCTATTAGGCGAGAATTCACTGAAACTGGCATTCACCAATAGTAATTTAGCTTTACTCTATGCTGGAATGGGAAAATTTGACTTGGCGGAACAAATGCATCTCTCAAGTTTAGCTATTCTTAAAGTAGAGTTAGGGGAAGAACATCCAACTTATGCTACTGCCTTGAATAATTTAGCCTCTTATTACCATGATATTGGGAGAATGTCTCAAGCAGAGTATTATTACAAGGCGTCACTGAGCATTCGAGAAAAAGTTTTGGGGAAAGAAAGTTATGATTATGGTACCTCCTTGAACAATTTGGGATTATTTTATTCTGAATTGAATGAATATGAATTGGCTGCCCCAATTTTAAGAGAAGCTGTTGTCATCTTGAAAAATGTCTTGGGTGAAGCACATCCTACTTGTTCCGTAATCCTTAACAATTTATCGACTGTTGAGTTGGAATTAGGAAACTATGAAAAGGCCAAAGCTCTAATGGAGGAGGTCTTGGCTATTCGGAAAAAAAATCTAAATACAAAACATCCACTTTATGGTCAAGCTTTGGCGAATTTAGCAGTACTGTCCGAACGGACGGAGCATTATGAGGAAGCTTTGGATTATTATGAAGCTGCGGCCAAGGTCTATCGTCAAAGTTTAGAAGATCTAGACCCTAATCAATTGATCCTAAGATTCAATAAAGCTTGGTGTTTGGGTTTGATAGGAGATTATGAGGCTGCAATTGAAATGACTAAAGCACTTTATGAAGATCAACTAGAGGTTTATGGTAAAAATCACCGGAACTGCCTCCTTAGCTTAAAGAATTTAGCCTACTTCTATGAAAAAAGTGGTGATTTGGAAAATGCTAGGATCTATTTAATCCGAGGCTTGAAAGATAATGGAGCAATTATAGAAAAGGAGCTGATCGAAGAGGAGTGGTTGTCTCAACTTTCTACTACTAGCTTCAAGGTATCTGAAATTGCACTCTTACAAATGGATGTCTTGTATCATCTGATGAGTAAGCAATATGCCAAAAGTCAGGATCAAAAATGGTTAGACTATCAATACAGCCTTACTTATGCTGCAGGGCGATGTTTATCAAAATCAGCAAAGGAGTTACAGAAAGCAGAAGATCGATTGAGGATTCAAAATAAGAGCGCTTATTTCTCAGAGCGGAATCTTATTGCTGCAATTCAGCTAAAGAATCCATCTAAAACAGCTATGAGTCTGACAAGTATCGATGCAAATAAGTCTTTACTCTTGCAAAGCAGTTTGAGAGCATCTGCTGCTTTAAGTTTTGGAGGCTTACCTGATAGCCTGATTCAAAAAGAGCGAAAATTTGCGATTCAGGAAAAGCAGTTAGAACAGCAGTTGTCAAGAAACCCTTCTGCAACTGAAGAAAAAGAGCTGTTAAGTCAACAAAATGAGTTGAATCAGCAACGCTCAAAATTAGAGGAATTATTAAAGACCAACTATCCCAAGTATTTTCAACTCAAGTACGAGGAGCAATTATTAAAGCTAGAGGATCTTCAAGCAGAACTCAGTAAGGAAAGTTTGATGATTGAATACCTAATGGGGGATAGTGCACTTTATGTCTATACAATTAGTAAGGAGAAGGTGAATTTAGTTAGTTTGCCCATAGAGCGAAAAGATGTACAAATACAAACTGCCAAACTGCGCCGGGCTTTGAGTGATTATAGATATTTGAGCTCAGAAAAAAAGACGGCTTATGAAGATTATACCAAAGCTGCATTTTGGTGTTATCAAAACTTATTGGCACCGCTTTTAAAAGAACAATCTCCTCAACATTTGATCATTATTGCAGATGCAGATCTTGGACAGTTGCCCTTTGAATGCTTTTTAACTGCTGAGGTGAAGGGGGTACAAAAATATATAGATTTACCATATCTATTGAAAACCTATCAAGTTTCTTACAGTTATGCGGCACAGTTATGGCTCGAAAACAAGCAAAAACAGCGTTCTAGTAAAGGTTTGAAGGTTTTTGCTGCTGCGGCTTCATATAACAAAGGTGGAAATCAAGGGACGGCTCGATCAAGTCGTGCCCCACATCTCAGAAATCTGAGAGGTGCATTAGAGGATTTGCCTGCTGCTCGAGCCGAAGTAGAAGGATTGGCTAGTTTTTTAAAAGGTAATTTTATCGTAGATTCTTTAGCAAATGAAGCTGAGTTTAAATCAAGGGCTAAAGATTATGGAGTGATTCATCTGGCTATGCATGGGCTTTTAAATGAGCAAAACCCTATTTTATCTAGTTTAGCTTTTACGGAAAATGGAGATAGCCTAGAAGATAATTTTTTAGAGGCTTGGGAGATTACGAATATGGAGCTAAATGCAGAATTGGTGGTTTTATCGGCTTGTGAAAAAGGGTAT
>CAZOLU010000088.1:7621-9643 GCA_964580485.1 uncultured Saprospiraceae bacterium
AGGTTATGGAAGGTTGAAAGAAGGAGAAGGAATCATGTCTTTAGCACGCTCCTTTATGTATACCGGAGTATCCTCTCTAGTCGTATCACTTTGGCAGGTAAATGATGCAAGCACTGCTATAATTATGCAGTCTTTTTATAAAAATTTAGCCAAAGGGATGAATAAGGCCGAAGCTTTACAGCAATCGAAGCTAAGTTATATTCGACTTGCTGCGGAGAAAAACGATTTGGCAGCACACCCTGCTTTTTGGGCAGCTTTCATTCAGTTGGAAGACAGTGATCCTCTAAGATTATCGCTCCAACAATCCTTCAATTGGTGGTGGGGGATAGGATTCGCTGTTATTGCAATAGTTTTAGTCCTTTTCTTTTTTATCAGAAAAAAGGCTAGAACTTAGCCTTTCAAAATTGCCTTGTTGATTTCCTTCACTAGTTGAGGTCCACTATAAACAAAGCCTGTGTAAATCTGTACAAGATCTGCACCTGCATGGAGTTTTTCCAGTGCATCTTCTTTACTATGAATGCCTCCAACACCTATAATAGGAAAGGCCTTATTCGATTTTTTAGCTAGGTAGCGAATAACTTCTGTAGAGCGATTTTTTAAAGGTTGCCCACTTAGTCCTCCTGCGCCGATAGTTTTCACCTTTGATTCTTCTGTAGTTAGGGGTTGTCGTGCAGTGGTGGTATTGCAGGCGATAATGCCATCAATTTGTGTAGTTTTTTGAATATAAATCACTTCATCTAATTGGCTTTCGTTGAGGTCTGGTGCGATTTTGAGGAGGATGGGTTTGGGCTTGGGTTTTTGAGCGTTGATGGCTTTTAACTTAGCTAAAAGCTCAAGTAAGAAAGGGGTGTCTTGAAGCTTGGTGAGATCTTTGACATTTGGGCAACTGACATTCACTACGAAATAGTCTACATACTCATGTAGGGTCTCAAAATTGAAAATATAATCTGCTAAGGCAGATTTATTAGAGGTAGCGGTATTTTTTCCGATATTTCCTCCGATGATGAGTTGGGTCTTGCGCTTTTTGAGTCGCTCAATAGCATTTTCTGCACCTCGGTTGTTGAAGCCCATGCGGTTGATCAAGGCCTGATCTTGAGGAAGGCGAAAGAGGCGGGGTTTTTCATTTCCAGGCTGTGCTTTGGGGGTGAGGGTACCAATTTCAATAAAGCCAAAGCCTAGGTTGGAGAGCTGATCGATCCAGCGAGCATCTTTGTCAAAGCCTGCGGCTAAACCTACGGGATTTTTAAATTTGAGTCCAAAAAGCTCACGCTCTAGCTTGGGATTTTGATAGTTGAACAAAGCTTTGAGCAGAGCTGCGCCGCCAGGCAGGCGGCACAGCCAAGTCAAGCAACCCATTACAAAATAATGTGCCCGTTCTGGAGCCATTCTAAAAAGTAAGGGTTTTATAAAGTAGTGGTACATCTCCTAAATTTTCGACAAAGTTAGGACTTTTTTTGAAAAATACCAGTTGAAACAGGACGGCAAAAAAGACTATCGTACCATCAGTTTTTTAGTGAATTTCTGATTCCCATCTGTTATTTTAACCAAATACATACCTGAAGGGAGCTGGCTTAGATCCAGTCGGATACGATTGGTCTGTACATTGTTAAGTTGTAAAACACTTTGTCCCATCATATCTACACATTGTAAATCTACTGCATTTTCAAATTGATCTAGATGAATAAAAGCTTCTAAACTAGCAGGATTGGGATAGAGTTTGAAGTCTTTATTTTGTACTTGATTTACATTAGCAAGTGTATTCACCGAAATACGTTCATAGGTATAACAACCCCTACTATCCGAAACTCTAACGGTATAAACCCCAGGAGCTAAGCCACTAACATCAGTAGTATCTAATCCAGCCAAGTCACCGCTCACCCATTCATATTGATATCCAGCTTGTCCTCCACTAGCAGAAATGCTAATAGCTCCATCATTGGCAGCACTAGAAGCATCTGTAACGCTTGTTGTAACCTGCATTCCACCCAAAAGATCCCGATATTGATTAAAGAAATCCAAACC
>CAZOLU010000088.1:9653-11615 GCA_964580485.1 uncultured Saprospiraceae bacterium
GCTTTTATTTACATTAGAAGCTCCTCTTGCATTCATACTATCATAAGCTACTACTGCATTTTCAAAGGTAACTTGTTCATCGGCAGTGCAGTAATACATGTGTAGGGGTGCATTGGGTGCCCAACGATAAAGATCATTATCACGTAAAGCTAAACGTGCCACATTATTAGGGTTATTTTCAAAATCAGCTAAAAATGCACTATCCAACATAAGTTTTGGGGTATCGGGAACCTGACTATTGATATAGCCAATGCTGTTGAATCCATCAAAGAGTTGAGGAATTAGGGTGTCATAAGGAGATTTGAAAATTTCATTAAGGTTTGTGTAAAGATTGCCATAAGCCTCTTGATAGCCCAAAACCACATAGGGTAAATAGCCCGGAGTGCTGTAAGCAGCATCAGCTGTGAGATACTGCGCTTGTACGCCTGCAACATCATAAGGCCCAGACATAGGTGCTGCTGCGGTAACGCTAAACTCACTGCTATAGTTTTCTTCCAGCTCCTTGAAAGTAGCCATTGAGGCATGTCCTCCTTGAGAATAGCCACAAAGAAAAACTTGATCATTGAGGTTGAAATTGAGCGAATCTTTCAATTCTCTAGTTGCCCGTAGTAAATCGATAGAGGCAGTGGCCTGTGATTTTGCATGCACATAAGGGTGAAACCCTGGAGAGTCTCCCATGCCTAAATAGTCGGGCATAGTTGCTACATAACCATAAAGTGCAGCCATTGCCACCCCAATACTCATTTCAGCAGAACCATAAGAAGGGACCTCGTAACGTCTTGATTCTGTACCATGTGCGTATGAAGCTAGTGGTAGGGGACAACTAAGCCCCTGAGGAATGGCTACTGCACCTGTTGCGATAGCATTGCCCGTGTCTTGGGCATTTCGAGTTTGGTAAGTTACCTTATATACATCTACGGGGAATTCTACTTTTAGTAGTCCTGCAGGGAGTCCAAAATTGATTAGAATGTTTTCTACATCATTTACTGTAAATTGTCCAATCAACTGATAGGATTGTAAGTGTTGTTGTGCATTGAGCGATGCTGAAAAGTAGAGCAATCCTACACTCAAAAGTAGAAAACGGGTCTTTAAGGAAAAAAAATGTGTCATATAAATATTGATTTTGGAATTAAAATATCATATAAGATATTGAAAAGAATTGAGAATATCAATACCCTGAAAAAGAAAACCGACCTAAGACGAGAATAAACGTCTAGGTCGGCTAGTGATACCTAAAAGTCTTTTACTGAGGGCAGCTGATAGCGTGTGCTTGTTGATCTTCAAAGCTATTGGCAAAACCTAGTAACATGATCTTGTCTTGGTGAATGGCAATTTGCTCTACCACATCATCTTCTTGAGAACAATCTACTTGAAAGATCCCCGCCTGAGCGAACTTAGGGTTGATCTTCATCTCTGCATCAAGCTGCATCAAAATCCAGTCGCTGTCATGCTCTAAAGTACTAGGGTCGACTTGCCCAGCAAGTAGGATGCAGCCATCATTTTGTACTTTGATATCCTCGAGTTGTGCTGCATTTTGATAGGGGAGATAATATTTTTGAGGGGTTTGTTTAGGCTGGAGTTTTGCGTCGAATTTTTGTAATAAAAATGCACCCTTGCTGCTTCCTCCGAGGTAAAACTCTTTTTTGCTGATGGCTAAACAGCTTGCTTGAAAATGAGGGTAATGTTGCTCGAGGATTTGCCCCTTGGGGCTAATTTGAATCAATTTTTCACCTAATAGGAGGATGTGATGGTTATACAATACTTTCAGATCTTTCATTTGAGCATTATTGCCGATAAAAAGTTGACCATTTTGCCCAAACTCTCTAAATGCCTGTCCATTCGATTGATAGGCTCTGATAAACTGCTGTAAATGACCATCTTTTTTGGCAATTCCCCCAACCAAGTAGCCACTACCAAAGGCGGTGATCTGCTGAGGAATCGCCATCCCATCTCCTATTTCCG
>CAZOLU010000089.1:0-11612 GCA_964580485.1 uncultured Saprospiraceae bacterium
CTTCAAGGTATTGCTTTCCAGCTTAGGATTTGCCGCATACAAATCAGCTAACTCTATCCCATAAAAACGCTTGATCCCATAAATCGTATGCCCTTTCTTCACCTCATGAATGAGATGAGATTGTGCGCCATTGATCTCTATAAACATGGAGTCTTTTGTATCTAATAGCCAAGCATTATAAGGTAATTGTGCTAGCAAAGTACTTGTTCCAACAAAAAGTAGTATTCCTATAAACAGCAAAGTCTTTTGCATAAATCGTTTTTTATCCTCAAAATTTGATATTCTTTCCTAACAATATTGTTGAGCCTAAACGTACAAAAGATAAGCCAATAGTTTTTCATTTTGTAACTATTTAGCTGAATTTCTTAGTCCCTAACCTTCTTCGACTCCTTCGGAGAAAGGCTAGAGCTAGAGTTCTAGCTGAGCAGCTCGAAGGTTCCTCAACTTTTTCACTCAAAAACTTATTCTTCCTCTATCAATAAAAAATGTGGGTTTAAGGGATCTAAATTCTTTACCAAAAAATCGATCCAATCTGTACCATAGCGCAAAAACCAAGGGATAAAATTATCGTGTCGTTCCTGTAGTCCATCCTGTGGCAATAATTTTGCTTTGAGTTTCCGAATTTGCGACACTGCAACATCCTCCTTGCGTTTTTCTGCCCGAAGCAGTCGACCTTCCAACTTTTGCAATCCTTTAATGAGCTGCGCCTCTTGTGCTCCTACCGAAGCTTCGAGTGTGGGCTCTATTTCAGCAGTTTTGGCTTTAATTTGCTCAAAAATGGCGGAGATAGCCTCTTGTTCTGACTCAAAAGACAGCGTGGCATCCACCTTATGCTCAATAAACTCTCGGATAAGTTGATCCTTGTCTTTGAAGATTTCGGTGCTGTTGATATTCAGCTTTTGAAGCTTTTTTTGACTATTCGCATCCACAAACTGAACCGAATTTCTTCGAATCAAGATGGGATAAGGGATTTGATAATGTTCAAACTGAGCTTTGCGCTCTAACCAATAGGCGAGCTCCCCTCCCCCACCAATATAAGCTAGATTAGGCAGTACCATTTCTTGAAACAATGGGCGCAGAATCACATTGGGGCTAAAGCGTTCGGGATGCAACTCCAACTCCTTCAAAAGTTCTTCCCTAGTCCATTCAATGTCAGTTTCCAACACCTTGTAAAGCCCTCCATCTTTTTCAATTCGCAGCCGTTGATGAGCTTGTAGATAAAATAAGTTGATTGCTCGAACATAAGCCTGATTTTTAAATCCTAGCTTTTCTAGTTGAGTAACGGTTTCTTCCACTAGGGTCTTGGAGTGGTGTTCTAATAAGTCATCCTTAAAAATAGCTTGCATTTGGGACTTCAAAGCTACCGCATCAGGAATCAATATCAACAAACCATAGCGTTCAAAAAGTCGGTGGATGAAGCGGAACAAGCTTTCGGCATAGGAAAGTCCTGAAGTAAAAGCCTCTTTTAGGTAAGTTTTAAGTAAGACAGCGGCTTCACCATCTCCTAAAATCTCCTCTAACTCCTGTAAAAGCGGCTGCAGACTTTTCGTATCATAACGACCTACACTTCCCCCCTGTTCATCTTCCCAAGTCAGCGTTTTACCAAAGAGATGCAAGTGATTCACTTCCTCAAAATCATGATCTTCCCCCCCCATCCAGTATACGGGCACAAAATCATATTGCGGATAGTGCTTGTTGAGTTGTGTTGTTAGGTTGATTACACTACATATTTTGTAAATAAAATAGAGTGGTCCTGTAAGCAAGGAGGGCTGATGGGCCGTAGTAATAGTATAACTATGTGGCTTGCCTAGCTTTTGGATATTTTGCAATGCCTTGGAATGGGTATCAAGCCCCTTGTACTGTGCTTCAAACAACTCCACTAATGTAGTACGTTGCTCTATGGAAAACTGCCGTTGCTGAATCTGAGTAGCAAAAGCTTCTATTTTGGGAAACTGCCGGTAAAAGGGTCTTAGTCGTGGATCTTCTGACTGATAAGCCACATCCGTTTCCGATAATTGCGGAATATACTGAAATTTGAGTTGATGTATTTTCATATCCAAAGAACGATCTTTCTAAAAAATAGTTGAAGCCGATAAATTAGGGAACTAAAGAAAAGCACTAATACTTAGCTAATAGACTAAGAATCAAACTCTAGTAGTAGTTGTTAATAAAAAAATAAAACCAAGGTCCCCTTTTGCTGATGAGCCAAGTCTATCCATTGCTCAAACTCTTCCCAAGCCTCCTCCTCCAAATCCAAAGCCCCCATAAGGTATACAAAGTTTTCGATATCGGCATAGCGAATGGTCAATACATAGGGAAAAACCGCAGGTAATGGAATTGCTTTGATGGGTAGCGCAGCACTAAGGTTGATATCCATGAGCCAATTCATACTCAAGCTTTGCCATTCCTCTGCCTTAGGGCTTTGACCTAAATGTTTACAAATCAACTCACAAACCAAGGCATGTACCTCTCCCTTGGCCTCCGCAGCAATATTTCCAAAAACGATCTCTTTCAATGCTTCTAAAGGGGAATAGGATTCATCTACCAAATCTCGAATTTCCTGTAAGGCGACTTTCTCCGCCTGAACAATAGCATGTAATAGATGCTTATCTCTTGATGCATAAACAGCAGCAACCTGAGAAAGATCTACAATGTAAGGACGTAAGGCATAGCTCATAAGTATTGGGATTAGATGGGATGCTATGGAATCATGACCAAGCAACATAAAAATGTAAAAATTAGATGAGTTCTCTAGCTATTTAGAGAAAAAACATCCTTTATTTTAATGTCAAAAACTTCTCTGACTTTTCATAACTCTCCTACTGAAAGCTAGTTCAACCCTTAGTTTCAACACAAAAAAACAACTTTAAACCTTAATTCTCACTTATTTTTTTTGAAAAAAAAGTTGTTGGTATAAATAAAAGTACTTATTTTTGTCACAAACATAAATAAAACGAACGAAAAATGAACAAAAACTTCATCTATACTATCACTGAAAATTGCTGGATGTGCATGTGCTGCAAACACCTGAGTCAACACTCCGGCAGGATAGATATTGGATAAAATCATAGCTTAACAATTTATACCAACTGTCTTTTCGGAGTAACTCTGAAAAGACATTTTTTTTATTCCCTTACAAAAATCAACGATGATGCTTTATTCATATGATTATTCTTTCAAGTTTTTCATGATGATGTGCTGTAAACCTTCCTGTCTTACAAGTAAAATTCTTGTGAAGGAAAAGAGCTATGATGATCACTAAAATGAAATCAATACTGAATACGCGCTCAAAATCCTTCCAAGATAAAAATTTTTGGAAGGATTTTTTATTTCAAACAAAAACCGATTACCCATGTCACAAAAACTAGAAAAAAGTAAAATTAAGGAGGCTGATGCCGTAGATATTGCTGAGTTGCGGTCAAACATCGAAAAGTTTAAACAGGGGCAGATGCAGGAAGAACGTTTTAAGCACTATCGACTGACTCGGGGTGTTTATGGTCAGCGGCAATTGGGAGTACAAATGTTTAGGTTAAAAATCCCTTATGGTCGAATTTCTAGCGATCAGCTCATTGCCGTAGCAGAACTTTCTGATGCATATAGTACGGGGAATCTACACCTTACGACTCGTCAGAACATTCAGTTGCACTATGTAAAGTTGGATGATTCCCCAAAGATATGGGAAGCCTTGTCAGCTGCTGGACTCACAGCGAGAGAAGCCTGTGGCAATACTGTTCGCAATTTTACGGCATCTCCCAAGGCAGGCATAGATCCTCAAGAGCCCTTTGATGTTTCGCCCTATGCTCAAGCCGCCTTTGAATATTTTCTTAGAAATCCTATTTGCCAGGAAATGGGACGTAAAATAAAAGCCGCTTTTTCCAGCAGCGAAGCAGATTCGGCATTTACTTATTTTCATGATTTTGGATTCATTGCTCGTAGTAGAGTCGAAAATTACCAAAGCGTTCGGGGTTTTAAAGTAGTGCTGGGAGGCGGATTAGGCGCACAGTCTATTTTTGCACAAGAAGTATATGATTTTTTACCTGAAGATGAAATCATCCCTTTCATGGAAGCGGCAATTCGGGTATTTGATCGATATGGGGAGCGAGAGAAGCGACTAAAAGCCCGACTGAAATTTTTGATTAAAAAAATTGGATTAACTGCTTTTTTGGAGTTGGTAGAAACTGAGCGGAAAGCCCTTCCTTACGATAAATACCCCATTGAGTACAGCAGCTACCCTCAAGCTACTATTCCCAATACAGATCATCTCAAGATTATTCCTAGTAAAAATCTAAAGCAATATTTAGCTTGGATTCAAAGCAATGTTTTTGAGCAAAAGCAAGCTAACTATTATGGAGTGCAGATCAAAGTACGGTTGGGGAATCTTAGTGCTGACAAAGCCAGAGCACTAGCACAGCTCGTCAAAAAATATGCTGCTGATGATATTCGCATTACAATCAACCAAGGGTTACTCTTACGCTTTGTAAGTCCAGAAGCACTCCCCCACTTATTCAATGCCCTCTACGAAATTGACCTAGCAGATACGGGTTTTGAATCTATTGCCGATATAACTGCCTGCCCAGGCACCGACACCTGTAATCTAGGGGTGAGCAACAGTACAGGTTTGGCAGAAGTATTGGAAGCGTTAGTCCGTGAAAAATTTCCTCAGCTTTTGAATAATAAAAATCTAAGCATCAAAATCAGTGGATGTATGAACTCTTGCGGACAGCACATGGCTGCCAGTATTGGATTGCATGGAAGTTCTATCAAAACGCCTAAGGGGATTGCCCCCGCTATGCAATTGGTTCTAGCTGGTGGGACTACGGAGGAGGGGAAAGCCTATTTGGGAGAGCGCATCCTCAAATTTCCTACTCGCCGAACTCCAGAAGCAGTTCGTAGAATTTTACAGGACTATCTTGAGCAGCACCAAGATCAGGAGCATTTCCCAGTCTATTTTCAAAAACAAGGGAAGAAATACTTTTATGATCTACTCAAAGACTTAGGAGATAAAAGCAAAATTGAAGCAGCTGACTATATCGACTGGGGACAAGAACAACCCTATCAGCAAGCTATTGGAGTTGGGGAATGTGCTGGGGTGAGTTATGATTTAGTGGCAAGTATTCTACAAGATGCAAAGGATAAAATTCCACTAAGTCGTAGTAGTTTATGGAATGAAGCTTTTGCAGACAGTATTTACCATGCTTATGCAGCCTTTGTAATTGCTGCCAAAGCACTACTCTTGAGCAAAGATGTAAAATGTAACACCCATATTGGAATCCTTCGTGATTTTCAAACTCATTTTGTTGAATCGAGGGAGCTTCCCCTTGAAAAAGATTTTGAAACAAAGGTATTAGCCATTCGGAAAAATGCACCTAGTCTATCTTTTGCCCAAGCATACCTAAAAGAAGCCGAAGCCTTTGTGCAGTGGGCCAATGCCTATCATAAAGCAAAGCTAAATGGAGAGAAATTAGTTGTTGATGCCTATTATCATGCATAAATCCTAAAAACTATGAAATCAAGAATTCCCAAAATATACCTAGTAGGAGCTGGTCCTGGAGCTTCAGATTTACTAAGCATCAGAGGGTTGAAGCTGCTCCAAAAAGCCAAAGTAGTCTTGTACGATGCTTTGGTGAATGAAGACCTTTTAGCGGAAGTTCCCCCTGATGCACTAAAGGTTTATGTAGGTAAACGTGCCGGACAAGCTAGTTTAAAACAAGAATCCTGCTTGTGCAATATGCCTTTGAGTATGGGATGGTGGTTCGGCTGAAAGGAGGTGATCCCTTTATTTTTGGACGAGGGTTTGAAGAATTGGAATATGCCCAAGCTTTTAATATTGAGGTAGAAATTGTACCTGGTATTTCCAGTGCCTTGGCCTTGCCTGCACTACAACAGATTCCTTTAACACAACGTGGCTTGAGTCGGGGTTTTTGGGTATTAACCGCCACGACAAAAGAGGGGCAGCTCTCTCAGGAATTGCAACTTGCTGCCAAGTCCAACTCTACCGTGGTCATCTTGATGGGCATGCGAAAGCTTGCGCAAATTGTGCAACTCTACAAAAAAGAAGCTAAGGCGCAGCTTCCCGTTGCCGTCATTCAAAATGGCTCTCGTCCTAACGAAAAAAAAGTATGGGGGCATATTTACAACATCGAGAAACTGGTAGAAGAACAAAAAATGGGAACCCCTGCCATTATTGTCATTGGAGAAGTGGTTGCCCTAGCTCAGCAGCAGCAGATGAGCAGACACCCTCCACAAAACAGCCTTTACAAGATCGTATAACATATAATAGCTACAAATTTAACCTTAAAAGCAAACAACATGCATAAAAATAACTTATATCCAATTTTCCTAAAGTTGGAGCAACTCCAGCTACTCATTGTAGGCGCAGGTAATGTTGGCTATGAAAAGCTGCATTTCATTCTAAAGAATAGTCCTAATGCCCAAATCACCGTTTTAGCCGATTGGATTTCACCAGCTGTAGAGCAACTTGTGGTGGCCCATCCTCGACAAATTCGATTTTGGCACAAAAGCTTTGAAGCTCAAGATGTAGCTGGGTTTGACTTGGTGATAGCTGCCACTAATATTGAGGTAGTAAATCATGCCGTTTGGCAGGCCGCTAAAGCGGCTCAGATCCTCGTAAACGTAGCCGACACCCCCAAGCTTTGCGATTTTTATCTAGGCTCTATTGTTAGTAAGGGCAACCTCAAGATTGCGATTTCCACCAATGGCAAATCCCCAACCTTTGCCAAACGACTAAGGCAACTGCTGGAGGAAAGCATTTCGGAAGATATTGATTTCACCTTAGAGCTTTTACAAAGTTTTCGGAATCAATTGGGTGATAATTTCGAGGAAAAAGTACGTCGGTTGAATGCACTAACTGCCTGTCTATTAGAATCTAAAGAGTCTAACGCCCATTTAAACTAGCCCCAATACATTATCGAAGAACAATCTTTTCACCTAAAAATACTGTTATGAATTTGCTTCGAAAAACACCCTCACTTGAAGCCTTAAATTTAATCTTCAAAGCACTAACTTTTGAGCAAAGAATACATCGCTTGTACAACTATTATGCGCCCGAGGAAGTTTTGGTAACCTCCTCTTTTGGGATCAACTCTGCCTTTTTATTGCACCTCTTAGCTCAATTGAAGCCTGAGCAAAAAATATATTTTATTGATACCAGCTATCATTTTGAAGAAACCTTGGCTTACAAAAACTATTTGAGGAAACATTGGAATCTAAACCTTGAGACCATACTACCTGATGCAACATTGAATCAAGAAAGTCGGGAAGCAAAACTTTGGGAGATAGATCCAGATCGTTGTTGTGCAATCAATAAGGTAGAGCCGCTTGCGGCGATTAAGGGGCAGTATAAGGTTTGGATTTCGGGCTTGATGGCCTTTCAAAGCCCTTTTAGGGCGGGGTTGAATATTTTTGAGCAGCAAAATTCGGGAATTGTAAAGTTTCATCCCTTAATAGATATGACGGAAATGCTCTACTTGGCACATACTGCGCATTATCAACTTCCGGCACACCCTTTACAGTTGATGGGTTATGGGTCGGTGGGATGCACACACTGTACACAAAAAGGAGAAGGGCGTGAGGGACGTTGGAAAGAACATAGTAAAACCGAATGTGGTTTGCACCTTTAAATTCATTTACGAATACTGCCATAACAGCAGTCTTATAATTTCAACACTATGATTACAACAGATATTCTCATCATTGGCGCAGGCCCCTGTGGTTTATTTACCGTATTTGAAGCTGGGCTATTAAAATTGCGCTGTCATTTGGTAGATTCTTTGCCTCAACCTGGGGGGCAGTTGTCAGAAATCTACCCTAAGAAGCCTATTTATGATATTCCGGGGTTTCCAGAAGTGCTCGCAGGAGATTTGGTAGAGCAGCTCATGCAGCAGATTGCCCCCTTCAACGCAGGATTTACCCTTGGAGAAAGAGCCGAAACTATTGATCGAGATGCACAGGGGCATTTTATTCTCAGTACCAACCGAGGTACAACCATCAAAGCCCCTGTCATTGCAATTGCCGCTGGTTTGGGTAGTTTTGAGCCCCGAAAACCACCACTCAACAACTTAGCACAATTTGAGGACCATGGAGTAGAATACATCATCAAAGATCCTGAATTTTATCGAGGGAAAAAGGTACTGATTGCAGGAGGAGGAGACTCTGCCTTAGATTGGGCTATTTTCTTAGCAGATCTGGCCGAAGAATTAACCCTCATTCATCGTCGACAAAAATTTCGAGGTGCATTAGACTCTGTTGAAAAAATCAATCAATTGGCAGCACGTGGAAAAATTCAGCTATATAAGGATACGGAGGCTGTGGGGTTAATTGGAGATCAGCAATTAAGGGCCATTGAGCTCAAACAAAAAGGGCAAGGGCAGTTCATCAAAGAAATTGACCACTTCATCCCCTTATTTGGTCTTGCCCCCAAACTAGGTCCTTTAGCAAATTGGGGCTTGGAGATTGAAAAAAATGCTATCAAAGTCGATACGCTAGACTACAGTACCAATATTCCTGGTATTTATGCGATTGGAGATGTCAATACTTATCCAGGAAAATTAAAGTTAATTTTATGTGGTTTTCATGAAGCTACTCTGATGGTACAATCTGCTTTCAAGCACATTTATCCTGATAAAAAGCTACAATTTAAGTATACTACGGTTAATGGAGTACCAACTTTGTAGTAGGCTTAAACAGCCACAGGAGTCACCCCCTTAAATTCATCAGAGAAAAAAGTAAGAAATTGCTTTAAACCAGTCCGCTAGCAGAATTGCTCAAAACTTCCTCCTAGATTCCATTAGGAAATAAAAGATTTTTTGGTATCTTGCTTGAGTAAAAATATTTAAAACTGTATATATTTTCGAAACCTGTGCCAAAGGTTCCAAGGACTCCTTTGGAGCATCCCTAGGGAAAGGCAATGGCTTGCGTAGTTTGATTGAATTTCAATTTGTGTACGGTTTTATAAAAATATTCAGTGTTGATCGCTTGTTGAGTTTTCACTTAACAAAACCTCTAAACGACTCCATTACTCCTTCAAAAGTGCTGAAATACCTATGAAAACGCCGAGTACGGATCTCTTTCGCCTGATACATTCGATGACCTCTGCAGAAAAAAGGTATTTCAAAAAAGATACAAAAGATAGCAATACCTCTACCCTTTTCGACATCATTAACGATCAAGAAGAATATGATGAGGAACAGGTGAAAAAAAAGCTGAAAGACGAGTCCTTTGCTAAAAATCTAAAAGTACACAAAAACCGTCTGCAGCAGATTTTACTCAAAAATCTAAGAGCTTACCACGAAGAGAAGACCGCTGCAAGTAAAATTAAAGTACTTATAGAGAATGGAGAAATTTTGTTGCAAAAGCAGCTCTACGATTTAGCTTATGCCCAATTAGAAAAAGCACTGAAGCTCTGCGAAAATTATGAAGAATATGAGTTAATGCTACTGATTTGGGGAATTAAGTCTAGAATGGCCAGTCATTTTAAAGAAATGATGCCCGCAGATGCTAGCCCCATGATAGAAATGGAAAAATGCACCGCTATTATTCAAAATTACGTGCAGCATGCCATTTTGAGTAAGCGGATTCTACATTTTCTCCATACCTCTAGTGCCCAGCACAGTATTTCTGAAATTTTTCAACAGATCCACCAATTGCTGGAGGAAGAAATAGAACAAAAAGGTCGTGCCCCCATCTCCTCCATAGCAGAACGTATGTATTTGCATTCCGAAGCATTGATGTACAACGCCAGAGGAGATTATCAAAAAGCTTATGAAAACACCAAGGCAATATTAGAGCGTTTTGAAGCAAACAAATACATTGTAAAAGAAAAAAGTGCGCAATACCTCAACGCTATTGTAAATCACCTCAGTTTTTGTGCTCGAAGTAAGCGATTTAAAGAGCTTGAACAATGGGTTGCTAAAGCACAGGAACATTGTGAAGAACATCCGCACTTGCAGGCGAAGATGATTTATGTGTACAATCGCTTTATCGAAGCACTACACTGGGCACAACAATATGCTAAAATCCAAGCATTGGTGGAAACAGAACTTGTTCCACTACTTACAGAATATTTAGCAGAAGCAGAATACATCACTAAATCAACCCTTGGACTATCTTTTGAAGCCTATTTTGCCCTTGGTAAATCTGAAAAAGTGGGGCAGCTTCTTTTACAACTTTTAGAGCATAAACAAAAATTACCCTCTAATCTCCTTTATAGTTTTCAGATTCTAGAATTGGTCTATCATTTTGATCAGGGCGATTATCTGTTGATTGAAAATATGGTGACAGCACATCAAAAACGACTACAACGGCACCATCAGCGGCAGGCTTTTTTTGAAGCCTGCATCAGTTTTTTTAAAAAAATTAGCACTAGTGGTATCTTTGAGCAAAAAAGACATTTCCAACTCCATAAAACAGCATTACCCAAATACGGAGAAGATCCTATTTATTTCACACTTCACCAGTACTTCCACTATGATCTTTGGGTAGAATCGCATGAGCGTAAAATAAGTTTTGCAGAGCTTTTAAAACGCAAATCTTCCTACCGTTAAAGCTGCTATCAACCTGAGCTAGATCTACGTAAAACACCTATTTTCAAGCATTAAGAAGATTACGGTTTTTTATAATCGGTTCTATGTGGATATTTGTATTGTCAAGAAATTACGACAATATAAAAACACTCAGCCATGTTACTCAGCAACCTAAAAACCCTCCTCTTACTTATTTTGCTTATTTCTTTTCGATCATTTGTTATTGCACAACATTTTAATGATCAGGATAATGATGGCATTGAAAATGAGCAGGATTTAGATGATGACAATGATGGAATTCCAGACGAAATGGAGTTAAAATGGGGTAACCCAGATATTGATGGAGATGGGATAACCAATGAATTAGATCTAGATTCGGATAACGATGGGATTCCAGACGCAGTAGAAGCGAGTTATGCTGATATCAATGGTGATGGTATTGTAGATGGTTTTATGGATGAAAATAGAGATGGCTGGACGGATATAGAACTTGGAGTTGCTGTTTTGTGGGATGCAGATGCAGATGGTCTGCCTAATTTTTTAGATAGCGATTCGGATAATGATGGGTACACTGATGTAGAGGCTGCAGGTGGTATGGATCAGAATAAGGATGGACGCTTGGATGGATTTAGAGATGTCGATTTAGATGGGTTAAATGATTTGGTAGATGGTGATATTGGCAATATGCTAGCACCTGGAGATCATTCCTTAACGCCCTCTTCCTCCAACAAGCTCCCCACTGACCAGTATTTTCGGCCTTTAACCCGGCTTGCTCGTAGTTGTGAAGATATTGACTTAGATGGTCTTTGCGATTGTTTTGATGGAGATATTGGAAATCAATTGAAACCAGGACAGGACTTCTCTTTTGAAGAATTATAAAAACTATACACCAATTTACTAAGATGTTGTTTTTGAATATGAGGTAGGCTAGCTTAAGCTAGCCTGCCTTTTTACTTTTTATCCTGCTCTATGCAATTACAAAAAAACAACAAGGGATGGTCTGCCCCCCTATTGAATACTCTGTCCTTGGAGTTATTACATAATGCTGTGCGAGGGGTTTTACCGCCTCGC
>CAZOLU010000090.1:0-11597 GCA_964580485.1 uncultured Saprospiraceae bacterium
GATAATTATAGGGCTTTCTTTACTAGTATTTATTCTCAATTTTCAACTTCTTATCGAGCAGTCGAGTGAGGATATTCGACTTTTGATGCAGATTGGCTATGAGCATGGGCGAATCAGTAGACAGCTTGCAAGCCGTTTAATTCTGATTTTTCTGCTCATTATAAGTTTGGTGTTCTTAGGGCTATTGCCGCTAAAATACTTCCTCAGCTATAGTTTAGTAATGCAGGGCTATGATCTGAGCTTATGGTTAAGTCCAGTGGTTTTAGTCCTTGGTTTCTTGTTTGCCGTTTGCTTTGTATTGATTAACCGTTGGGTCATCCAACGCAGCGTCCGAAAATTGGCCTAACTCTTGGCGAATTAACGCTGCAATTTCATCTGCCCGATCCATGACCATATAGTGTGTGCCTTTTCTTATATAAAAATTGGCATCAATGCGGCGATGGGTGAAAATATGGTCATTAGTACCATGAATATGTAGTGCATCTTGAGGGAGCTCTTGATTTTCCCAGTGCACAGCGGCATGCCTTGCCCAACGAAACATCGGCCCCGTCCAGCCTTCTAGCATTTTACGATACAAACGATAACCTGGACCATCTGTAACTCCAGTTAGGCGACTTGCCCAAGGCGGAAGCCTGCGGCTGAGCCAAACGGGCATGAGGTTGTAGAGCGGAAGCATTTTGCCCAGTTGTAGTACCCAAGGGCGCTCTTTTTGGTGCTTGATGGTAGAAATAAGAATGAGCTTTTGGTGTGGGAGTCGTTTGGCCAGCTCTACCGCAACAAAGCCGCCAAGGGATAGCCCCACCAAGATAGGGGGCTGATCTTCTCGAAATTTGCCCGCAGCTTGCAGCTCTGCTGCAAGCCGCTCTGTATAGCCTTCAATACCTTCTCCTGGAATTAGCAAATCTTCTCGAAAATCCAAAAACTCTACTTCCTCAAAAGGGAGTTGGGGTATCAAATTTTGAAAAATACGATGATCGGTGCCTAGTCCTGGTAGGCAGTAAGCTTTGAGTGGATTATTGGATTTTTGCATGCGATTGGGTTGATGAGTCAAACTTGTATTGCTTTTAACAAGTTAGGGAAGAGAATAGTTTTTTTTTCGATATAAAACCGTTCCTCAAACCTACATTCAACCCATTTTGGACGATTGCTTTTTTATGAGGAATAGAAAAAATGCTAATAGAATGATCACTCCAGCTCCGATCACCCACCAAAGCCAAGGATAAGAGGCTTTGCTTTCTAAGCTGATGGGTGCTTCATCTCCAATCAAGATAAAAGGTGACCAAAAAGCGGGATGTGCAGCAACTGGATGATTCACGGCATCAATATAATCCAACTTGGCCTGTTGTAGTGCTTGAGCTTTGCTTTTACCATCTGCCAAATGCTTGTAAAAATACTGCATGATGATGGAGGTGGATTGATCATTCACCTGCCAAAGGGAAACCACAAGTGAAGGAACACCAGCATACATAAATGCACGAGCCAAAGATGCAATTCCATTACCCTCCTCAAAGCGACCATAACCTGTTTCGCAAGCACTCAAGACCACTAAATTAGCCTGAAGTTCCATTTTCGAGATCTCATGCGCCTGCCAAAAATTATCATACAAGCTATCCCCATTTTCTGTCAGGGCTAAAGCCGAAAGCATAGGGCGCTGCTCATCCAGCAAGCCATGCATTGCCAGATGGATAATGGCAAATTCTTTGGCTTTCTCCACGATGAGTTGCTCAGAAGCCAAGGAATCGAAAGCAAATAAGCCCTGATATTGCTGTGCCAAAGCTTCTACCTCTGCTCTTGCTGCAGGAAGGGGCTCTAAGACCTTTCGAAGCTGTTGGGCGCTTGGTGATCGATTCGCAGGTGAGCCCCCTTGATTCAATTTTTGATAATTGGCAGCCATCGCTAGCATTTTGCCATTGTGTTTACGCTTAGGTTGTTGCTTGTTTTCCTTCCAAAGTGTAGCTGAGTAGTTGTAAGAAATATTATAATCCCTCAAGACATAATGTAAGTTTCTATACTCTTCATTACTAGGGGCTTCCACTAAAAAGCTTTCAAAGGGGAGATGCCCCAATACACCATCTGTCACAATAATCAAATTTTTAATTTTAGACTCGTCTTTGAGTATAGGCTGAAGCAGTTTTTGGTACATCCAATGAGCAAGTTGCGTATATTTTTGATGGATCTTAGCATCGTTTTTTAGGATCAACTCATAATTACTCAAACTTTCATGATATGCTGAGACTTTTTGTTGTAAAATAGTATCTACGATTGCTTCTTGATGCCAGTCTACTTTATCTGAGCTAATTTTGAATATATGTAGTATAGAGTCTGTAATCATATACTCGATTAAGGCAGTTTCTGGATCTAGTAGAGCTTGTACTTCTGTTGTTGCAATATTGGGCTGAGTATATTGTAGCTCATAATATTTAGGGTAGTTGTTCTTAACTTCAAGTTGCCATAAATCAATATCTTGATTTACTTGATTCAATAGGTTGCGCAAACTATCTTTTTCTGCTTGCTCATTTTTTTCATAAAGCTTGGCTTGCAACACTGCTTGTTGTTTCAAAAGTCTTTTGTTTTGCCAAATTAGATCATCGGGTAAGTTGCCCATGCGATAGGCAGCTTCTGATTTAGAAGCTTGTAGGAGCAAGACCGATTTATTTTGATCGGCAAGTTGAAAGGCTTTCTCCTGATCTGTTTGAAGATTTAAAATACCTATACTTCTTTGTACCCATTGGTTGGTTCGAAGAAGTATTCTAAGTTTATCCTGTTCGGTAGAGATTTGAGCTCTTACTTTTTGGAGTAGGGCAAGTGCCAAATCCACTACATATTGCTGCTTGAGTTTGGGGTTGCTAATCGTACTATCCTGCTCTAGTAGTTGATAGCTTTGACTTAGAGCTGTTAGTATTTCTTCAATATGTGTATTAGAAGGGTAGCTGACCGCTTCTAGCTGAGTGAGCCAGTTTTTATCAAAATGTTGTTCAACTTGAACAAGTGCCATGCTACTGATAGCTCGATACAAATACTCCCATGCGATGGGGTAATTCCCCATTCTTATTTGCAAATCAGCTAAACTATTTAAGATCAAGGCAAAATTCGGGTGTTCCTGTCCAAAAGCTTTTTCATGTATAGTTTTAGCTTGTAGCAGTAGGGACTGAGCTTTTTCATAATCTCCCATCTCTACCTGTAGGCTGGCCAAGGTCTTTAGCGAACTTGCATAAGAAGGGTGTTCTTTACCCAGTGTTTGTAGTCGAATATCTTTAGCTTCCAGTTCAAAGGACAGTGCCAAGTCTAAATTACCTATTTGTTTATACACATCGGCTATATTACTGAGAACAGCTGCAAAGTTGGGATGTGTATTGCCTAGGATTGTTTTAAAAATATCTTTAACTTGTATAAAAAGGGATAGAGCCCGCTCATAGTCTCCTAGTTCTATATACACCAAAGCCATATTGTTGATTATTGTGGCAAATTGGGTTTGCGCTCCATCTCCTGATTTTTTAAAAATATCTTTGGCTTGGGTAAAAAGGGATAGAGCCTGCTCATAATTGCCCACTCTTTGGTACAAAAGGGCTAAATTATTGTAAATACGAGCAACAAGACCAGATGCATTAGGGCCTTTTTGCAATAAAATATCTTTGGCCTGCATATAGTAAGTAAGAGCTTGGTCATAATCTCCTATTTGCCCATACAATTTTGCTAAGTTTTCGAGTGCAATAGCGTATATATCGTGATCTTCTCCATAAACCTTAGCTAGGACATCTTTTGCTTGTAAATAGGTCGTTAATGCTAGTTTATATTGTCCAGCTCGTTGGTGAAAAAAACCGAGATTGGCAGTGTATGCTGCAAATAAAGTATCTCTTCCAAATTCTTCTTTGGCTTTGGCTTGCCCTGCTTTTAGATAAAGAATAGCCTTCTCATAAGTTCCTTTTTTATACTCTATAAAGATAAGCTCATCAATTTCTTTGAAGCTGAGTGTGCTATATTTTTGATAGGCTTCTTCTTGAGCCTCTAAGCTCAATGAGAAGGAAAGACAAAGAAATACAAGTAATAGACGTAGCATCCTGAGGCGTTTTTAGGTTTAAAGTAGGACTAATTCCACAAGAAGTTGATGGTTTTAGATGAGTGCTTTTATATGAAAAATAGTAACTATTTAGCCCATTTTTAAAGTTGAATAAAAATAGTTATTTTTTTTAGAAAAATATTAAATAATTTTCATACTGTTGCTGATTTGCAGTGGACAAATCCTAAGTTTATACAAAAGCTCCAAGTTTGATATGAATAATAAGGATGAAATTCCCCAATGGGCAGAAGCCGAGGCTACTATTACCATGCGTCGAGTTGAATGGCTAGGAATCTTCAAAAGGCGCTATCTTTGGCTGATGCTGTTTAGTGGAGACTATTGGCGAGAAAGTACGGCAGAGGAGAAGGAGCGTGGAATATATCCAGGAAGAAGTATTTGGGATACCATAGACTTAGATGAATACTTTCCTATTTTTGATGAAAACCATAAACCCAAACCCCAAAAGAAAGAAAAACATATTACTCCAGATTGGGTAAGGGATCGGAAAATATATATGGGGCTTTTTGAAGTTTCCCCAAAAGACTATAGAAAATATAGAAAAGCCAAAAAAGTACTGATTCAATTTGAGCTCCAAAACTTTAAGCATATCAAAGTACTCAAAACATTAGAATTGCTAAAATAGAAGTTTTTTTTTATATAAAATCGTACATATTTTCGAAGCCTGAAGGCAACGACTTGCGTAGATCAGAAAAATTACCCCTTAAGGGGTTAAATTTTAATCCAACTGCGCAAGCTGTATCCTTTAGGATTCAGTAAAATTCATTGAACGTCAATTTGTGTACGGTTTTATATTCTTAAAGACTGAAATCAAAGGAGGGCTTAAAGTTTTAAAACACTACTCTTCCTCAAAATCTTTATACAATAGATAGCGTTTGCGCAAGGCTTTATAGGCCTGCAAGTCCTGTTGCCAAGCCTGACGAATAGCATCTGCACTTTTCCCCGTTTTAACCTCAGCCATCAATGTTTTATTCCCCACGAGTTTATGGAAAAATCCATTGTTGAGAAAGAATTTTTCCTGAAGAGTTTTGGGCGATTGTTGGTAAGCCTCAATAAGATACTCTAACTGTAATTGGCGATTTTGTTGTAACGCTTGTACTGCCATTGTGCTAAGATCATAGCCCCTGCAAATTTTCCCTTGTTGCACAGGATGTTTGGCTCCTTCCATAGGGCTAGGTTTAAAACTATAGGAACCTTTGCTAAAATCAGGGTGCCCGTACACCTGAAATTGTTGCTTTGTTCCCCTCCCTACACTCCAGTCTGTTCCTTCAAAAAGACAAAGAGAAGGGTAGAGGTAAATGCTGTGCATATTGGGCAAGTTGGGGGAAGGCTTTACTGGAAGTTGATAAAACTTCTGATGATTGTAGTTAGAACACTCTACATGATAAAGCTCACATTTTACGCCACCCTTCAACCAACCTTCACCATTGATCATTTGGGCATACTCGGCAATCGTAAGTCCATGTACAATAGGTACAGGGTGCATCCCTACAAAACTTTTGAGGGCTTCGTGCATGATTGGACCATCTACATAGTGCCCTAAAGGGTTGGGTCGATCTAAAATAAGGAGGGGGATGCCCTGCTCAGCACAGGCTTCCATAATCAAAGTCATGGTAGAGGTAAAGGTGTAGAAACGCACGCCCACATCTTGGATATCAAAAATCATGAGGTCAATGTCTTGTAGCAACTGGGGCTGAGGTTTACGATTTTTGCCGTACAAGGAGGCGATTTCAATACCTGTTTTAGGATCTCGCCCGTCTTTGATGTGCTCTCCTCGGTCGGCCTTACCCCGAAACCCATGCTCTGGTGCGAATATGCGTTGAATTTCACAATGTTGACTTAGCAGTGTATCGACCAGGTGTTTATCCCCAACCATAGAGGTCTGATTGACCACCAAGCCCAAGCGTTTCCCCTTTACAAAATCAATATACTTATAAAACTGATCTGCTGCTGGTCGGATATTCTCATCAAAGTTGCTGCTCTGTTCTGTTGAAGTAGGATGGGGTAAAGCTATATCATTTTCTGCATAGGCATAAAACAATTGCATCCCAATAGGAAATTGAGCCAAAAACAAAACCGCCAACCAAAATATACGCATAGAGAGGAATTTGAAAGTATAAGGCTATTACTTAATGATAAGTAGCTAAAAAGCTTTGAAAAAGTACAAACTTATCATAAAAAACAATAATTTTAGGCTTGAGAATTCTAAGTCTTGACCAATTTGTTGAAATTATCATAATTATACGCCGTTGAATCTTGCTTATTTCATAGCTCGAAAGGTAGGAGTTACCTCCAAAAAATCTTTTTCCAATATCATTATGCGTATTGCTATTGCGGCAATTGCTTTGAGCATTACCGTGATGATTTTGGCAACAGCAATTGTACGAGGCTTCAAAACCACAATTAGCGACAAGATCTTTGGTTTTTGGGGGCATATTCATATCACTACTAGTTATGCTCCTTCTAGTTATGCCTTTGAGACCTCTCCGATGAACCTAGAACAAGTCTATTACCCGAACTTAGATACTATTGGACCAATCAATTATATTGAAGAGGTACAATGGATGGGCAAAACCTTTGAATCAAAGCAAAGTACCAAAGGGGGGATTCAGCATATTCAGGCCTTTGCCCAAAAAGAAGGGATTATCAAAACCAAGGATCAGATAGAAGGAATTATTCTGAGAGGAGTTGGTCCAGATTACAATTGGGAAAATCTTCAACAGTATATCAAAGCTGGTGAGCCCTTGAAAACCAAAGGGGAGGAGTTGGATGAAATTATGATTTCAGAAACTACGGCAAATCGACTAAAGCTAAAGTTGGGAGATGAGTTTCGAATCTATTTTGTACAGGAGGGAAGCTCTCAGGCCCGAAAATTTACCATCACTGGAATTTATAAAACGGGATTGGAGGAGTACGATCGGCGTTTTGCCTTGGTAGATATTCGAAAAATACAACAGCTCAACAACTGGCGACCTTATCGCAATTATGGCCCTGAGCTTTGGCTACCCGAAGAGCGGATCAACCTCTTTGGCGTAACCGATTACACCTTTGAAGAACATCGACAAGCTGTTGAAAACCATATCTTAGAAGGCGAAATTCCTGATTTTAAAGATACAAGCACTATTGATGTCATTGTACCTAGAAGAATTGCCATTGTAAGAGATTGGAAGCTGGGCGATACCGTGAAGCTGGAATTTATGGATATGGGGGTGGATAGTACTGCTTTTAAATATCGAATTGCAGCCATTTATAAAGCTCCTGAAGCACCTGCTTGGCAAAAAACCATTTTTGTCAATTGGCATACACTTGATGCCCTTAATCATCGTTTGCCTCCACAGGTTTCTGGTTTTGAAATTTATGTAGATCATATTCAAGATCTCGATGCTTTTGGCAATTATGTGAATTTTACGGTGCTTTTGGGTAAAGAGCAATATGCCAACACCATCAAAGAGTTGGAGCCCAATATTTTCGATTGGCTTAATTTGACGGATATGAATGAGCGCATTATTCTACTCCTCATGATTTTGGTATCTATTATCAATATGACCACCTCGTTGATGATTCTGATTTTGGAACGTACCAATATGATCGGGATACTCAAGGCATTGGGGGCAAGCAACTGGACTATTCGCAAACTCTTTTTATACAATGCTGCTTATATCATTGGTAGTGGGTTGCTCATTGGAAATATTTTGGGGATAGGGCTTTGTCTTTTACAACAACAGTTTGGGATCATCACCCTGCCCGAAGATTTATATTATGTAGCCGTAGCTCCAGTGAAATTAGAGTTTTTAACTATCTTATTGTTGAATATAGGAACACTGCTTATTACCATTTTGGTGTTAATTATTCCTTCATGGTTAGTATCTAAAGTAGATCCTGTAAAAGCAATTCGATTTAAGTAAAAATAACATGATCTCAGTTAAAAATATAAAAAAATCTTACGGGAAACTAGAGGTGTTGAAAGGTGTAGGTCTTCACATTGCCAAAGGGGAGGTCGTGGCTATTGTAGGGAAATCAGGCGCTGGGAAAAGCACCCTGCTGCATATTATTGGTACCCTAGATCGACCCGATAGTGGTACGGTTATCATCAACGGAGAAGATGTGGGGCGCTTGAAGTCAAAGGCACTAGCACGCTTTAGAAATGATCACATTGGTTTTGTGTTTCAGTTTCATCATCTCCTGCCTGAATTTACCGCACTGGAGAATGTTTGCATCCCTGCATTCATCAAAAAAACACCAGAGAAGGAAGCCAAGCAACGGGCCACAGAGTTGCTCGAATACCTTGGCCTGGCCGATCGTATGACGCATAAACCTACGGAACTCTCTGGAGGCGAGCAGCAGCGCGTTGCCGTAGCCCGAGCCCTAATCAATCAACCAGCCGTGATCTTAGCCGATGAGCCCTCGGGCAATCTAGATACCGGAACCTCCAAGGAGCTGCACGAGCTATTCTTTCAACTGCGCAAAGATTTTGATCAAACATTTGTGATTGTAACACACAATCCCGAACTTGCAGCAATGAGCGATCGTACCCTAGAGATGAAAGATGGATGGATCATCGCCGAGCAAAAACAAGAAAATATCGAGACTTCCATAGACCAAAATCAATTGGCTAGCTTAGAAGCCCAGCAAAAGGAGTTGGCTCAAAAAGTACGGAAAGCAACAGATACCAAGGGCTATATCCCTCAGCATGAGGATCTAATTGCAAGTTTAGATATACAATATGTTGGAGAGGATGCTTATGTCGCCATTGATTTGCAACAAGCTAATGGAGAACTTTTGGGGACTTATGTGAGTAAAGAAACCGCAGGTATGGAGTATATCCCTCAGTATTTTGCCTTTAGAGAAGGACCACCGCTTTTGTCTGCTTTGCAAAAACTAAAACAAAAGCATGGCCTAAGCCCTAATTTATTGCTGGTAGATGGACATGGGATTGCACATCCTAGACGCTTGGGGGTCGCTAGCTGGTTGGGGGTGCAAATGAATCTACCAACGATTGGAATGGCCAAAAAAACTTTATTGCAATACACTGGAGATCCCAAACAAGCAAGAGGTAGCCACCTGCCAATAGAAGATGATGGAGAAGTGGTAGGTGTAGTGCTTCGAACACAAACGGATATTCAACCCGTTTTTGTGAGTATTGGACATGACATTAGTTTAGCGCAAGCTGTTCAGGTGATTTTAGAATTATCCGAAGAGGGCTACCGAATCCCAGAACCTCTACGCAGAGCAGATCAAGCGGCTAGAGCTTATGCCAAAGGGGAAGTTAAGGAAGGCGTAATCATAATATAAAACTATAGGCTATTGTACAACGATCAAGGATGTGTTTTTACTAAAAACCTAAGATTGTATCGTTATTATCAAATAGATGAAACAAAAATATACATCATGCAGGACAAACTGAACATACTTAATTCAAAGATTGAAGAAGCCAAACTAGGTGGCGGCGAAGCCCGTATCAAAAAGCAGCATGCCAAAGGAAAACTAACCGCAAGAGAGCGTATTCATTTTCTTTTGGATGAAGGCTCTTTTGAGGAAATAGGCATGTTGGTAACACATCGCTGTCGTGATTTTGGAATGGAAAAGCAGGTGGTTTATGGAGATGGAGTAATTACAGGATATGGAACCATCAACGGACGAATGGTCTATGTTTTTGCTCAAGATTTTACTGTTTTTGGAGGCTCTCTTTCTGAAACTCATGCAGAGAAGATTTGTAAGATCATGGATATGGCCATGAAAAATGGTGCACCTGTGATTGGCTTGAACGACTCGGGAGGTGCTCGTATTCAAGAAGGGGTACAATCCTTAGCAGGCTATGCAGATATTTTTTATCGCAATACCCTAGCTTCTGGTGTAGTTCCTCAGATCTCTGCAATTATGGGACCTTGTGCTGGTGGAGCGGTTTATTCTCCTGCGATTACCGACTTTATCTACATGGTAGAAAACACTTCTTATATGTTTATTACTGGTCCTAATGTTGTGAAGACGGTGACGAATGAGGAGGTTACAGCAGAAGAATTGGGGGGGGCTATGACCCATGCTGTCAAATCAGGGGTTACCCACTTTACCGCAGAGCATGATATGGATTGTCTTATGCAAATTAAAACCTTGCTTTCTTACATTCCTCAAAATTGTGAAGAAGAAGCTCCAATGCTGCCTTATACCGAGGGCAATGAGGAGCGTCCTGCATTGAATGATATTGTTCCAGAAAATCCCAACCATCCTTATGATATCCGTGAGGTGATCAATGGTTTGGTCGATGCCGATAGTTTTTATGAGGTTAATAAAGAGTATGCTGAAAATATCGTAGTAGGCTTTGCTCGATTGGCAGGTCGCAGCATTGGTATTGTAGCCAACAACCCCATGGTTTTGGCTGGGTGCTTGGATGTGGACTGCTCTAAAAAAGGAGCGCGCTTTGTGCGTTTTTGCGATAGCTTCAACATCCCCTTATTGGTCTTAGAGGATGTGCCTGGTTTTTTGCCTGGTACAGATCAAGAGTGGAATGGCATTATTACCAATGGGGCTAAGTTGCTCTATGCTTTTTGTGAGGCGACGGTACCTCGTGTAACCGTCATTACTCGTAAGGCTTATGGTGGAGCTTATGATGTAATGAACTCCAAGCATATTGGGGCAGATCTGAATTTTGCCTGGCCTAGTGCCGAAATTGCAGTCATGGGAGCCAAAGGTGCCTCAGAAATTATTTTCCGCAAAGAAATTCAGTCGGCAGAAGATCCTGTGGCTAAACTCAAAGAGAAAGAATTGGAGTATGCCGAAAAGTTTGCTCATCCTTATCGTGCTGCTTCCCGAGGTTTTGTTGACGAAGTTATCCTCCCCAGTACTACTCGGAAAAAACTCATTAGAGCTTTCAAAATGCTAGAAAATAAGGTAGATAGCTTGCCCAAGAAAAAGCATGGAAATATTCCTTTGTAAGAGCATGTTTGAATTTTTAGGTACTTATAGATAGAAATTTTAAAATGCTCTAAATCTAAAGATAGATTGTTCCAAAAATTTTATCGCAACCCGTCGACGCTTAGTTGTTCAACGGGTTGTTTTTTTTTCCGCTTATTGTTGCTTGCTTAACTCTAAGGATAAAAGGTATCCTTCAAGAAAAACCCATCAATATACAATGACTTTTTGATAAAAAAAAGACCTGTCTGGAATAATTGCGATATAGGGCTGTTATTTCAACTGTCCCTTTTTTATTTGAAAAAGCTTTTGTATTTTACTTGGTTTTTAGAAAATGACCTGTCTTGGAAGTCCCATCAAATCTAGTTTTCAGGCGAATTTAAGCTGCTCTAAAATTCCTTTCCTAAGTTATTTTTTGTAACTTGATAGCAGAAATAACCTTTCTTTTCAAAAACTATATACTCCATTTGTATCCAACTGGATTTTTCAGTGGAGCAAAGAAATTTATCTAACCAAGTTTAAAACTAAAATTTTATGGGTAATCCAGATCAATTGGCATTGATGCAAACCGCAATGGAAGAAACTCGCTGGGAAGATCTCAGGAAACTCGCAGATC
>CAZOLU010000091.1:0-5784 GCA_964580485.1 uncultured Saprospiraceae bacterium
TTGGTTGCCCAAACGGTTAGTTCAGGAATAAAGCCCCGATCATCCATTTCTAGGGCGGACTTGATGCTGTGTGCGATTTCTAAGGAGCGTAGCTTGTTATCTACTTCGTGGCGTTCTACTCGATCATTTTGATTGAAGGCTGTGGTTACTTCTGAAGGGTTGACCAACATCACCCGAATGTTCTCTTTACGCAGTTCTGCCTGCCAGCATTGGGTCATTCCACGCAAAGCAAACTTAGAGGAAGCATATACTGTACCATAGGCAAAGCCTTTCAAAGCGGCTGTTGATGCTATATTGATGATATTGCCCTGCCCCTTTTCTTTAAAATATTTTACGGCTTCTTGGGTCAACATCGCTAGCCCAAAAACATTGGTAGCATAAACCCGTTCAAAAGATCCAATTTGTAATTCCTCGAGTGTAGCAAACTCCCCTATTCCAGCATTGTTGATCAAGACATCCAACTCTCCACCCAAGAGGCTAACGATTTCTTCCATTTTAGGCTCGAAGCTCTCATAATCTTGCATATCCAGATCAAAAGGGATACAGTTGATTTCTTCTGCTACTCCCCTCAACTTGTCTTGGTCTCTTCCAGTGATTACAACTTTTGCGCCTGCTTCCGCTAGCAATTTCGCAGTAGCTTTACCAATACCAGAACTTCCTCCGGTGATGAGAATACTAGAATCTTGTACGTTCATGTTGTCATTTTATAGTTTAAAAATCAAATTAGTTTTTTGGGAACAGCTAGCTCCTGCCATCATCTCCCCCTTAGAGTTATTGGGCTAGTTCAAGCATAGCACTTAACCACTATTCGACTAAACGAAAAACCAAAGCCAAGGTTCATCTTTTAATTTGATTCTCTCGCAATCACTTCGCCAAATAAGACTCATATTTTCTAACTCGATCAAGATCTGCATCTTCCAAAGCAGATAAAAGTCCCAATTTCCATTTTTCAAACCTCATCAGTGTAGGAGGTTTATTTCCTTTGTGTCTAAGCTTAACATCATTAGCAACAAAATAAAAATGTGCTAAGGTTTGAGGCATATCTCCATGGCCAATTGTTCCATCCAAGACATAAGTTTCTAGCAATTTCCCTGATAAGCTATAAAACTGCAAGCGTTTCCCTTCATTTTTGAAGTCAAATTCAGACCAAAGGGCAATTACCTGATGCTCTGGGAAGTAGACCCCATTTTGAATTTTCATGGGGGTTTCTAGTTCTACAAGAGCCTTGCCTTTTAGATCATAGACCTTGCATTGATTGCCCGTAGCCGCCATAACACAACGATGATCTGCGCTAAAGTCTAGGAAAAAACCATATTCATTTTGCTGGACATAGTTTTCAAATATTTTTTTCCCTTTCAAATTCCAGACCTCTAATTTACCGTCTTCCATTAAGCCAGCGAAATGTTTGCTGTCTTTAGAAAAACGAATACTGTAGTAGCGTTGCATTTCTTTAATATCTGTTTTGAACTGGAGTTTTCCTGTTTTAGCATCGTAGAGTTCTAGTCCAGTAGCGGGGCTGTCATCATGATCACTCATAAGCAATACTAATAAGTGTTTCCCATCGGGAGATAGCTCCACCTTAGTACCATTAAAATCAGAGGCTCCTTTATAATTGATTTCCCAAACCATCTTCCCTTCTGCATCGACTAAAATTGCTTTTTGGTGGTCATACTTTAAAATTCCGCCTTGATCCGGCATGGGTTTTAAATAAATACCATAGCTAAAATTGCTACTATCGATTTGGGTTTCGACCTCATCCTTATTCCAATCCCAGCTTATCATATCCCCAGCATAACCCGTTGCATAGAGCTTGGCATTATCTTTGGCAAAAAACATACTCACTGCACTACAAAAACTATAGGGACTTCCACAGTCGATCTTGGCATTTTGAGCTATAAATCGCCGATCTTTGAGGCTATAGACCTTTAAACCAGCACGCACTTTGGCAGAAATAGCAAAGGCTAAGTGTTGATCATCTGAGCTGACGGCGACATTACTGACATTGTCCTCTGGAATATAAATATTTTGAAATAAGCGATTGGCTCTCAGAGCCTTTACCTTCTCACTACCAATAGCCTTGTAGTACCAGGTTTCTTGATCTTTGTAAAATTCATATTGCGTTGTAGTGAGTTGTTGCTTTTGAGCTTGTAGCTGCACCGCCCACAAAAAAATAAAACATAAAACACCTTGAGCATACTGCATAACTTTAGATTTTAATTTGTTAGGTCATATAATCTAACTTCAACATCTTTCTTCAGTCGTGAAGTCTTTGATAATTGATATAAAACCGTACATAAATTGAAGTTCAATGAGCTTTACTGAATCCTATGCCAAAGGTCCCAAGGACTCCTTTGGAGCATCCCAGGGAAAGGATACAGCTTGCGCAGTTGGATTAAAATTAACCCCTTAATGGGTAATTTTTCTGATCTACGCAGGTCGTTGCCTCCAGGCTTCGAAAACATGTACGGTTTTATAATAATTGATACCCAAAAGAAGATTTAGTTAGGAGTTGCATTTATATCTTTATGCTAGCTCAAAAATTACAATAAAAGCGTATGCTATCTCATTTTATAGGTGCAAATCCCCCCAGTTTGAGCTCAAGTTATGCTAAAAAAAGGTTAATTCCTGCTTCTAAAGGTAATATCTTAGCGCCTTTTTCCATAAATTTCAGAAAATTTAGATATACTCTACCAATGAAACAACTATTCAACTTTGCATTAGTCTTGCTTTTATCTAGCACCATGTTTTCCCTAAAGGCACAAGATCTTTCCATTGGGGAAGTGGCATATTTACTAGGTCGGCAGCAGGTTTTAGCACAGCAAATTGCCCGAGCTTATATGGCAGTGGAGTTGCGTATGGAAGTACACAGCTACAAAGATATGCTTATTGAAGGTGTAAATTTGTACAACGACAACCTCAAACGCTTAGAGGATTATTATACTGACGACGCTTTTGCTGATGCGAAAGGTGAGATGGAAGAAGCTTGGGATGACTTCTACAAGATGATTATGGATGCACCTCAAAACGAAGAGGTGTTGGAATTGGTCAAATTGGCCTATGATCTTCTAAAAAAAGGAGATGCTACCTTGAATGCTTTAGAGCAGTATGCCAACAGTGAACAAGCAGATCAAGTAGACCCCACTGCACTCAGAATGCTTAAAATGGCAACACATGGTAATGCCTTGGCGCAACATGCGGTATTGTACTATCTGGCTTTTTGGAATGGAGCAAAGATCTCCGACTTTTTCTCCGATTATTATAAAATCATTTCTGAGTATGAAGTCAACCTTGCCGATATTGCAGAATCTACCGATGGATTTCCAGAACTCAAAAAACAGGTGATGGAAAATGCCTATGTATGGAAAGATACCGAGCAAATCATTTCTAACATGAAAGAAGATCCCTCTAAATCAGATCTGCGCAAAGTACTTTCTAGTGCCAACCAATTGTTTCGGGAAGCTAATCAAATCACCAAATCTTACCAAAAGATGGTAGATGTTGGGGAGGCCACTGGCACACTAGAAAATTAAGATTTGACAATATCTGCAAAAAAATGTAAATTAGGAGTATGAAAACAATGGTCATACTCCTTTTTGTTATTTTAAAAACTAGCTTTGGAATAGCACAATCTAGTCTGGATTACTTCTACTACAAAGTTCAAAAAACCGATAAAAGTCTTTGGGCAATTTGTCATCACTTTTCAGCACAGATGGATGAGGTAAAACGCCTCTCTAAAAAGAGCACTGATGTGATTTATGTAGGAGAGCGACTGAAAATCCCAGCAAAGGGATTCGTGGTACACCAAGTTAGCCTAAAAGACAAGAGCCTCTGGCGCATTAGCCAACGCTACAACATCAACTACCAATCAATCTTAGCATTCAATCGCAAAAGCGACGCAATCATCCGCACAGGAGAATATTTGGTTTTCCCCAAAAAATGGATGCCCCAGCATCGTGAATCAGAAAGCTATTCCAATATGTTTAGCTATCAAGGTGCTACTTATCAGGTACATGTTGATATTGAAAAAGGGGACATTAGCCGAATCACCTTGAGCTTGTACGTCCGAAAAGAGGGGAAATGGCTATTAGTTGACCGTGAGCAAAATATTGAAGCCACCAGCTCCAAGTATTATCTAAAAAAAGAAAAGGTTTTTAAAGATCTCAATGGTGATGGAATTTTAGACCTGCGTTTTTTAGATAAAGCCAATCAGCGCTATCAACGATATCAGTTGCTATTTCCTGCTGCTCAATTTAAACGCCTTTAATCTCGATCAATTTGGCTTTTTTGGTAGGAAGATTGACAGATTTTACTATTTTTGTTCCGATAAATGATCTATTGGTAAAAAAAATAGTAGCTATGTCCTTGCGTGCTAAGATTGAAACGCTTTTAGGCGATGAAAAATCAAAATATTTATTAGAATACACTTCTAATACCTTCCCTAAAGATAGTCTGCATCAACCACATCCCGAATTTATTGACACGGTTTGGAGTCAGACCAATCGCAATATCCCAACCCTCCGCTCTTTGTCTACACTTTACAATCATGGACGTTTAGGCGGTACAGGTTATGTTTCTATTTTGCCTGTAGATCAGGGGATTGAGCATACTGCGGGGGCTTCTTTTGCGCCCAACCCTATTTATTTTGACCCTGAAAATATTGTCAAGTTGGCCCTAGAAGCAGAGTGTAGTGGCGTTGCTACAACTTATGGGGTCTTGGCATCTGTTGCTAGAAAATATGCACACAAAATTCCTCTAATTGTAAAAATCAACCATAATGAGTTGATGACTTATCCTAACAAATATGATCAGATCCTTTTTGGCTCTATCAAAAATGCCTGGGATATGGGAGCGGTAGCTGTTGGGGCAACGATCTACTTTGGCTCTGAAAACTCTAACCGTCAGTTGATTGAAGTTGCAGAAGCTTTTGATTATGCACATGAGTTAGGAATGGCAACCATTCTTTGGTGCTACACACGTAACGGAGCTTTCAAGAAAGATGGTACCGATTATCATGTGGCTGCTGACTTGACTGGGCAGGCCAATCATTTGGGAGTAACCATTCAGGCGGATATCATCAAGCAAAAAATGCCTCAAACCAATGGTGGGTTTACAAACATCGGATTTGGAAAAACGCATCCTAAAATGTACAGCGATCTTTGTACAGATCACCCTATTGATCTTTGTCGCTATCAGGTAGCTAATTGCTATATGGGGCGTGTTGGTCTATTGAACTCTGGTGGAGCTTCTGGAGGAAATGACCTTCAAGATGCGGTTGAAACAGCAGTTATCAACAAACGTGCAGGTGGTGTTGGACTAATTCTCGGCCGTAAAGCCTTCCAAAAACCAATGGATGAGGGTGTCGGCATCATTCAGGCAGTACAGGATGTATATTTGGCAGAGGATATTACTTTGGCTTAACAGCTTTGAAAAATATGCTTATCTTGGTCGTCTCTTCTATATTGAGGAGGCGACTAATTTTTTTGTAATGAAAGACACTAAAGCCTACCAACTCATTTCATCCTATTATGGGAATAAGCGGGCTACTCGATCAGGAGTTTTGTTGATGAATCATATCCATGAAGGACTTGCAATTTTGGAATCCATAAAAGCCAGTCAGGCTGCGATGCAAGCTTACTGTTTACATCCTATTTTACAAGCAGATGAGGCCTTAGCTTTAGCAAAGGAGCAAGACTTTAGGGGTATAGACCCTTGGGTGTTGATACTAGCCATGGAATATCGTAAAACGGCCAATGCTTATCTTTCCATATACTCGATCCGTAATAT
>CAZOLU010000091.1:5794-11540 GCA_964580485.1 uncultured Saprospiraceae bacterium
ATTGTCCTATCCCCTCTTTCAGAGGTAAACGATATGCTGATTGCCGATAAGGTACAAAACCGCAAAGACTTTGAACGCTATCATCAGGCAACACATCCTCGTACAGCAGAACTCACACAATACTTTAAAAATTGGCTAGAGCGACTCGGGATTTCAGAAGCTCGATATCAAATGCTGAGAAAGATCTGTGTAGATGCTTAAATTATAATTTCATTAAAAAGCTTATATTTACACGCTGTTTCATACTATTACATAAAACCCTTTCAACAAAATACACATGAATATACTTATCTTCATTATCATCGGCGCTATTGCAGGCTGGCTAGCAGGTTTACTCACCAAAGGTAAAGGCAGTGGTTTGATTTGGAATATCCTAATGGGCTGTATTGGCTCTATTGTAGGAGGTATGATGTTTGACATACTTGGCGTTGAATTTACCCGGCCCTTTATTGGTGCTATTATTACTGCTACTGTGGGAGCTATTGTACTCATCTTTTTGGGTAGAATTCTGTTTGGGCGATAAGCTTTAGCTTTTTAAACAAAAAAGCTTGTCCTTGGGTAGGACAAGCTTTGTGTTACTCATCTGAGGTAAATGATGAGTGCTAAGTTTAGGATTTAATTAAATAGTCGTCTTTGGACATCTATTTAGTAAATTGGTGTTTTTAGAGGGAGCTGTTCTAGTGAAACAAATTCCCAGTATTCATAACTCAAAATACTTAATTTTTGATAAAAACTAAATCTTTAGGGCATTTTTTATCAAATATCTAATTTTGTGACGGGCTAATTTAGCAATTTACATGGCTAAAGCTGTTTTTAGACTCTGAGCATCACTAATATTTTCCAACTCCTGAATCAGCACAAATTCTACCTGAGGTTGATCTTGCTGCTTCAAGCCATCAAAATCAAGCGCAACGTATTTCTCAGCACTATAGATCCCGATCTTACCGCCAGGCAATACGCTCATAAATCGGGCACGATTACCTGGTAAAAGGGCTACTTTCCCCCAGTCTTCTTTGGGTAACTTGATGAGGGTTTTGTTATCCTCTGGCAAGCAGAATACCATATCTAGATCAAATAATTCATTTTGAGCTTTGACCGTTTCTTCTACCTCAAACTTGGCAATAATATCGACTCGTTCTTCTACTTTGAGGAATTTATCGTAGTTGTAGATTCCAAAGCCACTGATTTCCATACTTCTAAATACATCTGCCTCTTTTTTCAAACGCTGCATTTCTGCTTCCACCTTAGCCATAGCAGCTTGGTAGTTGTTTTCCCAGTATTTTGGAGAAAATTTGAACAGCGATTTTAGGGGCATAATTGCTTGAATAGTTGCGGTGTAAAACTCCTCTGTTTTGCGGTTTTCGATGGTCAATTTGTAGACGTTTCCATATTGTTTTTCTAAGGAACAATAATCTACCTGCTCATCCTTCAGCCATTGAGGGTAATTCTGACCATTAAGACGCTTCCAAAGCATCATAGCTGCAGGCTGTTTGACACCTTGAAATTGGATGTCCATTCTCACTCTTGCATTCAACCAAGTCATTCCATATCGTTTGGCCTTTGCTACAATCGCTGGATTATCCTTATTCTCACGAATCTTGTAGTAGTCGTCATTAAAAACCACATCTAAAATACTGTAATAATCAAAGGTGAAGTACTGTGCATCGAGCGGAAAAGCCATAGGTTTAGGTTGAGCTTCCAATTGTTTCTGCTCCTTAATTTTTTGCTCATTCACTTCAATGTCGTATTCATCCGTTAGCAATTCCCAACCCTTAGCATCTTTTTCGATCAATTGAAAAAAGCTATAATCCTTAGTAGCTTCATAAGAAGCCATTTTTACATGAATATAACTAGCTTCTGCTATGGAAAGCTCTTGCCCAGCCTGCTCCCCACGGATTTCAAACATTCCTGCGGTTTGCATGGTTTCTTTAGTTCCATCGGCAGTATATTCCATTGGGATACCTGATAAAAAGGCATCTACGGCATCGTGATATTCTCTGTATTTGATCTTGACTAGACCTTCTACCAAATCACCTGCTTCGTTGGTCAGGCTATGTGCGGGGATACTAATGACACCCCCATTCTCCAATTCAATTTTTTGATCTTTACTAGCATCAATTGTAAATTCCTGAAAAGCCGCTTCAAGTCCAGGTATTGGAGCTACAATTTTCAAGTCATTATCTACAATTTCCTCCATTACTTTTTGTTTGCAAGAGCTCATCAAGCTGGCGAAGGCCAAGATCAGCAGTGCAATTTTTTTTAGATTAGTCATACTTAGTTTTTTTTGTTTACGGTTACTTTTTTATTTATAGATCTGAGCTGCTAATTTTTGGTAGAAGTGTAAAGCAACTTCTTGATAGCTAAATTGTTGGTCGGCTTCCTGTTGAGGTCCATAGGGAAAACTTTTGCGATGCATCCAAGGCTTTACCTCCTCCCAGCTTTTTTGTGGTCCACAATTGTAGCGGGTAGCCAACAACTGCGTTTGCTGCAATTCATCTAAGTTTGGATCAAGTGTTTGGCTTACATATTTAATGTAAGCTGCTAGATAATGCAACTGCCATTTGTGGTCTTTCAAGCGGCTGAGCCGCTCTTTTCGCCGAGCCTGCTCATCGCCCGCCCCAAAACTACAAAGAGCTTGAAAATCTACTGCCCAAGCAAGCTCTGTATCTTCATTCGCTCGAGCTTCTATAAATTCGGCAAAAGATGGCTTCATTTGAAACTGCCCAATAGAAAAATCCACGGCTACCCCCTGCACATAAAGCAGCTCTAGGCTTTGTGTTTCAAAAAAATCACGAAAAGCATCAAAACGAATCAGCTCTGGAAAGACGATCGCAGACATTAACTCGGGGGCAATATCATACTGCTGCCCAACTGCTTCAAAGTCGGCTTGCTGCTCCTTACAAAAAGTAACAGCCTCTTGATAAGCCTCTCCAAATTGCTCTTGGTAGGGAGAACTTGGGCTAAAGGCATATAATGGTAGAAATAGCAGACTTAGGAATAGCAGAAATAATCTTTGCATGGTTGTACGCTGTTTTGTATCTTTTTATACCTCTATCAACAAAAGGTAAGCAGTAAAGCACAATTAGTTTTTTTAAACCGACTTCAAGTTAAGGAAATGACTCACCTTAGGCAACAGGGCATTTGCCTCAAAAAGGAACGACAAGTCCTAAAAAACTGTTAATCGTAAGGAGAGGAGGAACGGAAACTTGAAATATTGAATTTTTTGGTTAAATTTGAATGGAATACTTAACAGAAAACTATGATTGATCCCAATAATATTTACAAAGCCTATAAATTCGCAAGAAAAATGTCGAACAACCAAGATCCTAAAGATAATAGCAAACGCGCTGAACGTACGATTCGCAATCATGTTATGTGGTCGATGGGTGCAGGATTTATCCCCTTTCCCGTAGCTGATTTTCTGGCCGTAGCTGCCGTACAACTTGATATGGTTCGTAGCCTGAGCAATGTTTATGGTGTAGATTTTAAAGAAACCGAAGGGAAAGCACTCATCACCTCTCTAACGGGTTCTGGATTATCCCGAGTGGGAGCCAATGCGTTGATTAAATTGATTCCTGGCGTTGGAACGGCACTGGGCGGAGTATCGATGTCTATTATGTCAGGAGCTTCGACCTATGCGCTTGGTCAGGTGTTCAAACGCCATTTTGAAGGTGGTGGCAGCTTTCTTGATTTTGATACTGATCGTTTTCGCCGCTTTTATGATGAGCAATTTGAAAAAGGCAAAAAAGTAGCTGAAGACATTAACAAAGAGGAAAAGAAAAAGCAGGAAGCTCCTAAAGAAGAATCTGTTGAGGTGAAAGACGAAACGCCTGAGGAGGTAGATGTTGTTGTTGATGTAAAAGATGACAGCTCCAAAACCACCACTCAAAAAGCTAGTTCTGAAAAAACAAAGGCCAATGATGCCATTGTTGGTAAATTGAAGGAATTGGCAGAACTCAAAGAAATGGGTGTTATTACAGAAGATGAATTTAATGAAATGAAAAAACGATTGATCGAGAATTTCTACAAGTAGAACTTTTCTTCTTAATCAACCGCTTATAGCACAACTACTGGGTTATAAGCGGTCTTTTTTTTACAACCTAAGTCTACCAAAACTACTCTACCCAATTCAAAACCAATGAGATATAGTATTTTATTTTTATACCTCCTCCCCTTTTATCTAACTGCACAAGATCAAATCAACTATGGAGCTACCATGAATTGTAGCCGTTTGATAGAACCCTTTGAGGTTTATCTAGAAGCTGATGCTCCAGTGTATGAAGAAGCCGCAGCAGGCCGTTATTTGGTTGCCATTCCCAATGTAGAAGAGGAGCTACAAATCAACTACGACTGCATCTACAACAAGGTATTTTTTAAGCCTATTTATATTGATGCCCAACAAAAAACCAACACCTTTAGGTTTTATGCCAAAAATGAGCAAGGCAAGCGATTGCAATTTGGAGAAATGCAAGTTTGGCCCACCAAGGATAGTGCCCGATTTACCCTTTTACATGGCAATGGAAATATAGCTTATCAAGGTAGCTTTAGGCTATTGTGTTGGAAGAATACAGTGGGGCTATCCTTTCGACCCAGCCCCAATCCCGTAGGACCGCAACAATCCAACTACTTTGATGGTCAGGCTTATGCTCGCTTGAAATACGATGCCTTAGGATTTAAAGATGGGAAGCAAGAATATTTCTACCCTAATCAACAGCTTAAAGCGCAGCAAAATTATAAAAAAGGGCGACAGCTGGGCTGGACCAAAACTTGGTATGCCTCGGGGCAGCCCTCTAGCGAAGCATACTGGGAACTCATCCCCTTTTGTGAGTTGGAAGACCAAGTAAAGGTAAAAAAATGGACAAAAGCTGGAAAACTCAGTAAAGTATTGGACATTGATCCCCAAAAAGGAGAAGGTTTAATTACAGAATATTACTCTAATGGGAATATTCGGATGCAGATAAAACTTAAAATGGAAGAAGGCACTGCGGAAGCCTTGGTAGGAGAAGATCCAGAAGTAGACAGCACCTATTTAAAACTGCTTGAACATACCGTTGTAGACTACCCTGTTGAGATTTTCAAAACAGAACCCAATTTGGGCGATTATCTTTGTAAAATGGCTTACTATCAATTAGCAACACGACAGATCAAGTACTATACAAAAGATCAGCAACTAGCCCTTGAGCAGGAAATTCAGCTTGGAGAATATACCAAGAATGAAAAATATTTAGAGTTAGAGACC
Organism: uncultured Saprospiraceae bacterium; assembly: GCA_964580485.1. Classification (GTDB taxonomy): domain Bacteria; phylum Bacteroidota; class Bacteroidia; order Chitinophagales; family Saprospiraceae; genus Saprospira. Next base: position 11,034 of record CAZOLU010000091.1, read on the forward strand.
TTAGAAGCAATTGAAGAAGAAGAGCAAGATCCCACAATTGTCAGTTGTTTTGCCTTTAGCTACCCCTATCCCAACCTCTATCCCAATAAACACAACTTTTCCATGACGATGCAAGATGCTCTAGGCTTAGATTTTGAATATGAAATCAGTGGACATGGAAAATCGGATACCTTTGCACTGATTTTTGAGGATCTCTGGACTGGAGAGAAACTGGTGAATTTCACCGATATACTGGAGGTAGATCAAAAAGGAGAGAAGCTCATCTTTAAACGCTTTTACGAAGATGGGCAGTTGGCCATTTTAAAAGAATTTAAGGCAAGAGATGGACAACTCCAACTGGGATCTAGCAATGAACTGACGGATGGTGCTTATGTAGAACTTTGGATGCCTCAAGGATATTTGTATGCAAAAGAAGAAAAAAGAAGTATTTCAGAAGAAGAATATTATCTAACAAAAACCACCTACCACCCTAATGGCAAGCCTGAGGAACTCATCGAAAAGCACCAC
>CAZOLU010000092.1:0-11411 GCA_964580485.1 uncultured Saprospiraceae bacterium
CTACGATCCAATCGCTGCTCGATCTTGGCAGTTTCTAGTTCCGACCAAAAGCTCGGCCAGCCACAGCCCGATTGGTATTTGTGGGTAGAATCAAAAAGTGCGGTGCCACAGGCTCGGCAGTGGTAAGTGCCTTCAGCATCATGCTCATAGTATTTTCCTGTGAATGGGCGTTCTGTACCAGCTTGGCGCAAAACATAATACTCCAAATCATTGAGTTCTTTTTTCCACTCGGCTTCCGTTTTTTTCATACGCTTAGTTTTATTCTTAAATTCAGGTTGCTCTTAGTGTTTGAAACAGCATCCTTAAAAGAATGTTTATAAAAGTAGTTCACTCAAAATGCAGCTTAGAGCAGATTCCTAGCAGTTTTATCCCAAACTTTCCTTATCTTCCAGATTCATTTAGGAGTTTTGAACGGGATTTATTTTATGAAGATTCACTATATACAAAGTCAAGAGGCATTAGAAACTGCCATTCAGCAAATGCAGAACGAAGCTAGACTAGCACTAGATTTAGAGTTTGATAAAAACCGCTATGCTTATGGTTTTAACCTTTGTTTGATGCAGATTGCCACATCGAGCGATTGCTTTTTAATAGATCCCTTGAGTACGCTCAACATAGCAACTATTTTTCCACTTTTAGAAAATCCAGCGATTGAATTGGTGGTTTATTCTTTTGATGAAGATCTACGCTTGTTGCATTCCTTAGGTTGTGAGCCTAATACTATTTTTGATAGTGCTACTGCTTTTGGATTGTTAGACTATCCCCCCTCCTCCTTAGCCAAAGCCTTGGAGATTTTGTTGGGTGTAAGCTTAGAAAAATCAAAACAAACCAGCAATTGGATGAAACGCCCACTATCCAAACAACAATTGGATTATGCCGCCAACGATGTGCTACACCTCTTTGATTTTCAGGATGAAATCATGCGTATTGCACAAGAAGATGGTATTGAAAACTGGATTGCTCAGGAAAACGCCTACTTGGAAACCTTAGATTATTCCGATATAGAAGGGAATAGCTTTTTGAAAGATAAAGATCGTAAACTCTTTAGCCCCTTCGAATGGCATATCTTTGAAGCGTTGATGAGCCGCCGCGAAGCGGCGGCCGCCCAACTCGGCAAGCCCAGCTATCAGGTGCTCGACAAAGAATTTCTAGTACAGCTGGCCAAAGATCCCACACAGATCCAAAACTTCCATCAAGTCAAGCAACTACATCCCTCCTTGCGCAATGCCGCCTTTGGAAGCGAGCTAAAAGCGCTGGTTCAAAAAGCAAGAGCAGAAGCTAAAGCCCAAGGGCTTAGCCAATCTGGAGATGCGCTCATCCGCTTGCCCAAGGAAGTTTACCTTCGCTTAAAGGCCGAAAAAAAGAAGATTGAAAAAGCAAAAAAGGAGGTCTTTCAGCCTATTCAAGAAGTTTTACAAGAAGATCTGGGCGAGCATTGTATGCGTCTCATCCTCAACAACAAATTGATGGCAGAGTTGGTGCGGGGCGATACCACACGCCTCCTCCCCTACAAACGAGCCTTATTGGAAGAATATGCCCAAGAGCTCGGGCTAGATTTGAGCAAGTTTTATGATTAACGAAGTCTTTTAGAATCATGCGAAAGAACTGGATAGCGCGATATAGTGCATTTTGGGGACTTATCATCATCTCTCTTTGGATGAGCATCGCTTTTTTCTTCTTACCCGCTACTTGGGGAGAAGGCGCTGACCATCAACTGCATTTGCAATTGCTTCAAGGCCAGGCAGAAGATTCACGCATTCACCCTTATTTCATGCCGCTATTCAACTGGCTAGCTCAGCAATATTCAGGACTGCCGCTTCTGGCCATTGTCCTCTACACTTTGCAGGCTTTGATGAGTTGGGTCTTGATGAGTTGGATGCTGTATATGAGTGCTAGCCGCCTGCGGCTCTTGCTATTTTTTAGTATTTTTCCTATGCTAATGCTCCTGCCTTGGCAAGCTCCTAGCCTTTATGCTACGGGCTTTTATCTTGCAGCAGGGTCGATCCTGCTTTGGAGTCATAGTATTCGCATAAAATCTACTTGGGCAAGTTGGGGGTTTTGGTTGCTGCTGCTACTGTTTGGAAGTATAGCACTAGGCCTTTATCCCATAGCCTGCTGGCCAGCGCTCTGTTTTTTACCCATAGGCATACAGACTTGGTGGATTGCCAGAAAACGGAGTCTGCGACATAGCCTGCAATTGAGTTTGTTGCTACTCTCTGCCTTGTGGATGCTCTGGAGTCATGCTGCAATGCTAAACCCTCAAAACAATATTCCCGAACCTACAGAAAAGATATTGGCAGGAATGCAAGATTACCAATGGGAGAATTATCGTTGGAATGAAGCTACGGCACAACTATATCAGGAACAGCTTGGTTGGCGAGCAGCAGACTACTACCTCATTCAGGAAGGCTACCGAGCCGATGAAGCTTTGCTTGCGCCAGAAGCAATGCAGTTGTTGGAGGAGGAATTGGGCGATGGAACTCATTTTTCCCGAGAAGGACTTAGGCGCAAGCTCAATCGTTTTGCTTTGGAGCATCTGCGCTATGCGGGGGGCTGGATACTACTGGCCTTAGTTCTCTTGTTGGTGACTATTAGTAATTTTAAAGTACTTGGGGGACTAGCTTGGGGCTTGCTGTTTAGTACCGTATTGTGGATGAGCTATTTGTTGTACCTGATTTTGATTTGGGAAGCGCCTCTGGCGCTTTTTGGTATCGGGATAGCCTTCTTGGGATTAGCTTGGGCACTGCTTGGGGGCTACAAGGGCTGGCTCTCTAGAGGGAATAAATGGACCATCTTCAGTTTTATTGCCCTATTGGCAACAGGATACTTCATTTGGCAGTATCCTCATTTGAAACAACGGCAAGAACAAGCAGATTTGTATTTGCGTTGGTCTTATGAATTACCTAAATCTGCTCATTTCCTAATATTGGATGAAGCTGATTTTTGTTGGGGTAAATCAGTTTGGGATTGCCCCCAAGGGGACTATAAGTTTTTTTGGCTAAAAACATGGAAAGCACTACCCCCAGAGGAACTTAAATCGGCACTCTATGCCTCTCATCCACATTATTACTTCAAACATCAAGACCAAAAATGGGATAGCTATTACCAAGCTTACCTCTTAGAGCATTATCGCTTAGGTATTCAGACTCAACCGAAAACTTTAGATAGTACGACCTTATTCCAGCTTTATGAAATCCAACTAGATTCCAATTTTCAGCAATTAAATGCTCAGAAAAAGTAGCAAATCTAAAAAAAATCTCGTATTTTGAAAAAAAGATACGCGATGAACAATGATACAGTTATAGATGACCTTTTTGAGTCCGAAGATGGCTTGGTGTTGATTGAAGCCGATAAAGGTTTGCGTTTTGCCAATTGCCTCATTGATTCCATTGTGGGTAATATTATTGGATATGGAGCCATTTATATTTTTGAGTTTGGAACCAATATTTCGGATTACCTTTATATCGAACTTAGTGCCAGCTTTCTACCATCGATCCTTTCCGTGATCTATTACATTTTCTTTGAACATTATGTGAATGGTCAAACGATTGGAAAAATGGTAACAGGTACAAAAGTGTTGACCAAAGAGGGGGAGCAACCTAGCTTGGGGCAAATCATAGGACGGTCCTTTGCTCGCTTGATTCCTTTTGATGCTTTTAGCTATTTGGGGGCCAGCAATAGAGGTTGGCATGATCGCTTATCTAGCACACTGGTCATTCATATCAAAAACTCTAAGGCTGCCTCTAGGCGGGAAGAGGACTATGATTTTGGGGAACTTTAAGTATTGGCTTTATCTCTTTGTGCTTTGAGCCAAGCAATCGCCTTTTCTTCATTGGTAAATAATTTCATGGGAGCATCCGATTTATTAAAACCCATTAGCATATTGCCGAAGATCTTGGAAAGCCCTGATTTTACTAAAACTGCAAAGGCGATGATTTTACCCCGAAATGCTTGCTCGGAATAATCTCTAGAAGCTTTTGGGATGTTTCCTTTGAGTTGGCGAATGTCTGTCATCAAACAAACTTTCTCCGCCCCAATAAGTTCGACCATTCTATCTACATTGTATTTGGTACGCTCCAAACCTTCGGGCACTCATTTATAAAATGGCCTAAAATTTTATCTTCCAACCAGCCTATTTCTCCGCCGTATATAGCTTCTCGTCTTTCCATATACAAGATATATGATTAGTTTGCGTTATCAGAAAGAAATTTTAAGCGAATCAGTTCAATTTCTTCTAGTGAAATATCATCCTCCTTCAACTCTTTGAAAGCATCATCCAAATTATCAGAATCTGCATCCATAAAGTACTCAATCACATCGTCATAAATATCCTCATCAATATTATCCTCCATATAATAATTGATGTTGAGTTTAGTACCTGAATTGACGATCATATACATCTCATGCAGCAATTCTTCCATAGAAATACCTAAGCTTGCAGCAATATCTTCGAAGGGAATCTTTTTATCAATACTTTGAATAATAGTAATTTTCGACTTCGACTTTTTGGGTACCGATTTAATAACCACATCATTGGGACGCTCTATTTCATTATCTCTGACATACTTTTTAATCATATCAATAAACTCCTGTCCATAACGGCGAGCCTTACCTTCACTAACTCCATTAATATTTTTCATTTCATCAATGGTGAAGGGGTAGCGTGTTGCCATCTCCTCTAGTGAATTTTCCTGAAACACCACAAAAGGAGGAACATTTTTCTTTTGAGCCACCTTTTTTCTCAAGGTTTTCAGCATCTTGAAGAGATTGGGGTCAAGCACTGCACTAGCAGAATTCACCTGTTTTTCCTCCTCCAACTCCTGAATTTCTTCCGTAAAATTGTGGTTGAGTGGAATTTTGAAGCTACTAGGGTTTTTAACGAATTGACGCCCAGCATCTGTAATTTTTAAAATACCATACTCTTCTACATCTTTATACAGAAAATTACTAAGCATCGCTTGCCGGATAACAGAATTCCAAAAATGTTGATCCTGGTCTTTCCCTTTCCCAAAAAGAGGAAGTTCATGGTAGTTAAAATGAAGGATATTCTGAGATTCTTCACCCACCAAAAACTGAAGCGTGTCTTTAATATGTACGTGTTCATTGAGCTGATCAATGACCTTTAGTGCCAATTGCAACTCGGACTTAGCCTCTATCAATTCCTTGGGATGGCGACAGTTATCGCACATCTGCTGCGCTCGGCAAGCCTCATCTTCGTACTCCTCTCCAAAATAATGAAGGAGAAAGCGACGGCGACAAGCAGAGGTTTCTGCATAAGCAATCATTTCGGAAAGTAGCTGAGCCCCCATTTCTCGCTCTGATACAGGTTTATCTCGTAAAAACTTTTCGAGTCGAAGAATATCTTTGTAGGAGTAGAATGCAAGGCAATGACCTTCCAGCCCATCGCGCCCAGCACGACCAGTCTCCTGATAATAATTTTCAATACTTTTAGGAATATCAAAATGAATAACAAAACGCACATCAGGTTTGTCTATCCCCATTCCAAAGGCAATAGTCGCCACAATAACATCAACCTCCTCCATCAAGAAGTCATCTTGTGTTTGACTACGCAACTTAGCTTCGAGCCCAGCATGATAAGGAGCTGCTTTGATGTCATTGACACAGAGCAACTTGGCGATTTCTTCGGTAGTTTTTCGGTTTTGGACATAGATAATCCCCGATTTTCCCATTCTAGCTTTGATAAACTGCACAATACTTTTCAGTACATCTTCACGCTTCCCCTTGGGACGAATCTCATAGTATAAATTGCTACGATTGAAGGAAGACACAAATTCTCTATGCGTTTCCATACGCAAGGTTTTGACAATATCTAGTCTAACCTTAGGCGTTGCCGTGGCAGTCAATGCAATTAAAGGGATCTTCTGCTCCAGATGTTCAATCATTTTGCGAATACGGCGATATTCTGGTCGGAAATCATGCCCCCATTCAGAAATACAGTGTGCCTCATCAACTGCGACAAAAGAAATTTGAATCTGTTTGAGAAAGTCTAAGGTTTCTACCTTGTTCAGCGTTTCTGGAGCAACATAAAGCAGTTTGGTATGACCATCGAGAATATCTTGTTTTACCTTTTTACTTTGTGCCCGCGTCAAGGATGAGTTGAGAAAGTGGGCAACCTCATCAGATGCCGCATAGCTTCGGATAGAATCGACCTGGTTTTTCATCAAAGCAATCAAAGGAGAGATGACTATTGCAGTGCCATCTAAGATTAAAGCAGGAAGCTGGTAACAAAGGGATTTCCCCCCACCAGTAGGCATAATCACAAAGGTATCTTGTTGATCTAACACACTTTGTACAATCTGCTCTTGATTTCCTTTGAAGTTATCAAATCCAAAATATTTTTGTAGAGCATCATGTAGGGTTGAGCTGTCCGTCGTCATGAAATTATGATGTATTTCTTCTTAATATTATTAGTAAATAATAAGTACTTGGGTTTGGGAGAAATGATTTTGGGTATCTTTTTAGCTTGATGCTTTATAGTGTGTTGTAGCCATTTGATGCTCAATAAGTTCAAAAACAAGTACTTGTCGATCAAACAACTGTAATTTTGCAGCATTTAAAAATAAAAAGAATTTATGGATTCCAAAACTATTTCATGGAGTATTTTCCTTTTTAAAATCCAGGTGATATTTTTGTACCCAATTTACTTTTGAAATCAAACAAACCAAAGGATATGCTTGTTCGAATTGTAAAAATGACCTTTCGGCCTGAAGAGGTCGCTCCGTTTATTCAAGCTTTTGAAGCGTATAAAGACCGCATTCGCAACTTTCCAGGCTGTACTTATTTACAAGTACTACAAGATCAGCAACAGCCAGAGATTATTTTTTCTTACAGTCATTGGCAGTCTGAAAAAGACTTGAATAATTATCGGAAATCCAGTTTGTTTAGTGAAATTTGGCCAGCTACCAAAAAGCGTTTCGCAGCAAAACCAGAGGCCTGGAGTACAGTACTTTTACATGATTTAAAGTAGGTGTAATTCATAGGGAGATTATAGCAATAGGTACAAAGTTAGCTTATTCCTCTTCTTCTGGTAGATACTTGGGCTGACTCTTATCTAGTCGTTTGAAGATAATACCATTGGGACGGGGATAACGCATCATCATCTCCTTATCTTTACTGTAGAAAATAGAGAAGTGCTGTTGCTGGTTGCTGTTGAGATCTATAACATAATCAATGTAGTCTATATCTTCAGAGAAGGTTTGATGACAAGGTTCTCCAGGGGTGTAGAGTTTAAAAATTTGATCTCGTCGATTATCTACAATATATAATACACAAAGTTCTTTCAGGTCGGCGGGGCTAAGATGGTCAAAGGGCTTTTCTTGCTGCCATACTAGGGAGTAATCCCTATCCGTAGGCATTTCATACATACTAAGTTCAAAAGTATCTCTTGCTTTTTTTCTCAGTTGAAATACATTTTCACGCAGTGCATTTTCGATAAAGCCCTCTTTAAACCAGCCCGAATAAAACCAATACTCCCCCGTTCTATTTCTCCAAAAGGGGACATTGATTAGTTCTTGTGCACCTAAGATGATCGAGGAACTGGTGTCGGCTTGCTCTTGATTGCTAAAATGCCCAATGAGCATCGCATAGACTTTGTCCAATTTGATTTGCATCTTGTCAATCTCCGATGAGTTGTAGGTGTGGGTGAGGTAGTTAAACTTCTCTTTATTTTTACAAGAATTTCCAAAGATTAAAATAACCAAAATTGGTAGGATTAGTAGTATTTTGCGCATGTGTTTGTATTTTATAAAACATTAACTCCTAAACAAATAGCATTCACATAATTTTGTAATTCCAAGCATTAGCACCACAAAAAACATATTTCATAAAAGTTCTCTATTAGCACAAGAAATAAGCCATTTGATTTCAAATAAGCAAGAGCATTCAGGATGCTACATCTTGACAAGGACCATCTGTTGCTTAATCAATCATATCTATTAAAATAGGATCGGAAACCAATGCTTTTAGCCTTACAAATATACATTACAATATCTTTAAACTCATGTTTAGGAGGATAATATTTTGATAAAACTCTAAGCTCAGTAGCTTAATGCCCCTGAACAATTAAAAGTTTTCTTTCAGAACCATTCTATCCTGATGATGTTGTAGAATAGGCTATAAATTTTCACCAAAAAATGACCTAAAACTACATTATGGGAGGCATCAGCATTAAAGCAAATCAGCTCAAAGACATCAGGGGTAAAATTTCTTTGAACGGATCAAAAAGTATCAGCAATCGTTTACTGATTATTGAAGCTTTATGTGATGAAGACTTTAACATCAGCAACTTATCGAATGCACAAGATACTCAGACATTATACCGCCTACTACGTCATGCAGATGAGCAGGTACTAGACGCTGGCGATGCAGGAACCACCTATCGCTTCTTAACAGCCTATCTTGCTATGCAACAAAGACGGCAACTCCTAACGGGGTCAAAGCGAATGCTAGAACGTCCCATCAAACTACTGGTAGATGCTTTACGAAGCTTGGGAGCAGATATTCAGTATGTGGGCAAGGAGGGCTACCCCCCACTGCAAATCAACAAAGCCCAGTTGGCAAAGGAGGAAATGCCACATTTATCCATTCCTGCGCATATTAGCAGCCAGTATATCTCTGCCCTATTGCTCATTGCCCCTACTCTCCCCAAAGGACTACGCTTGCAACTAGAAGGAGAGATCGTTTCTGCCCCCTACATTGAGATGACGCTAGGCTTGATGAAAGCCTTTGGAATTGAATGCCTGCGCGCTGGCAATAGTTTTTTGATTGATGCACAGCCCTACAAAGCAGCCCCTTTTGCCGTAGAAGCCGATTGGTCGGCCGCCTCCTATTTTTATGCGATTGCTGTATTAGCAGAAGGAAAAGTAGAGTTGGAGCTAGAAGTTTTAGAACCCGATTCGCTACAAGGCGATGCTGTAATTGCAAAGCTCATGGAGCCTTTAGGGGTGCGTAGTACCTTTTTGGATAATGGTAGAGTAATCATTCACAAATACAGTCAGCAACTTCCTCCTAGACTCGACTACGACTGCACTGCCTGTCCTGATCTGGCGCAGACTCTAGCCGCTATAGCGGCTGGCTTGCAGTTGCCTTGTAAACTAACAGGGCTGCAAACCCTTCGCATCAAAGAGACGGACCGTATTGCGGCCATGAAAACGGAATTAGAAAAGCTAGGTGCTGTGGTCGAAGTCGGCGAAGATTGGTTGGAAGTAAAAAAGGGCATCGCCGCTCAAGCCCCAGCAAAAACAGTCATCAACACCTACAAAGATCATCGTATGGCTATGGCACTGGCACCCTTGGCCCTAAAGCTTGGGCAACTCAAATTTGACCATAAAAGCGTAGTAAATAAATCCTACCCCGCTTTTTGGGAAGATTTAAAAAGCTTGGACTTCAAAAGCTAAGCTAACTCAAGAGCAGTACTGCGCCATAGTTTTAATACTCCCAAAAATCTTCTTCTCCTAAACTTCTTAGAAAAGTCAGCAAAGAACTACAATAACTTTCATAAACATAGCCTCCATAAGGAAAAGCATCGTTGTAATCAAACAGCTTCCCAAAATGTGGGTGTTGTTGATCACAACAGATAAAATAATCATGCTTGTCACTCCAATAGCCTATACAGAGCCAGATGGTATCATTCTTCTCCAAACACTCTTCCTTTACACGATCTCTCAAATCCTCAATTTCAAAATCATAATGAGGTTTAAGGGTTGCTTTTTGGATGAGTTTATAATGATAAACAGATCTCCAGTTTTTTTGATAAAGGCCACAACCTAAATGCAGATACGCCTTAAAGTCAATAGGTAAACTGAAGCGTTCTTCCACAAACTCAGCTCCAAAAATATCCGAAAAATACGCCCTGAGTTCTTGTTCAAAAGCTTGGATTTCTGTGGCAGAACATTCCTCCGACAGATAGTATTCATACTCCTGTTTTTCATGCAGCTCCACCATTAAGTCTTTTAGAAAAGATGCTAAATGGGAGAAAATCTCTGGCTGATTTCTAGCTAGTTCAAAAGCCAGTTGATGGTTGCTTTGATCCTTGGACCTTAGTAAATTCAGGTAGTTTGCTCTTTCCATTTTTTTTATTTGGGGCTCTCCTCGACCACAGGCGAGGAGACCGCTATGCTACATGGCTCGTGCCAGAGACACCCACTCGGCCTGCTCCTAGGGTCGCAGTCTGCTCCTTGCAGTCGCACCATTTCGCAGCGCGGCGCCATCTCCTAAAAAACCGCTTAGCATTTTTCAAATGCTCTAAGCTTCAAAACATATCTTCTTTTCAGCAAGATTCCCCAATTAGCCTAAGGCCTCACGTAAGCCCTCTGCCGAAATTGCAGAATGGGAGCTGTCATAAACGGCCCGCCCATTTTCCAAGAGAATCATTTGAGGAGACTCATGCCGCACCCCCAAATCCTGAGCAATCTGATTGGAAATCTCCCGATAGGCAATTAGATCTAAAAAGTACATAGCCGGCGCCTCATTTTCTTCAAAATCCCAGGCTCTTTCCAATCGGCTCAAAGCCATTGAACTGATAGAGCAACGGGTAGAATGTTTAAAAATAACCACAGGCAGATGCTCGGAGAGCTCCATAGCTTTTTTTAGATCATCCATCGAGCGCATAGATTTCCATGCGATGTTATGACTATTCTCCTGATCCTTGCCAAAAATTTTATTGAAAAAACCCATATTGTTTTATAGATTTGATGATTAACGCTCAAAGGAAAGGTATATAATTTAGATATACTCTTACTGCTTTTGATGAAACAATATTAGGTGGTACTAAGTTCATTTGCAAGTTTTTCAGAAGAAATAAGTGTTTGAACAGACAAACAGTTCATCGACCAAAATTTGGGATGGGATAGCGCTGTGCAACCTCTTGCCCCAAAGGGGTGAGTATACTTGCCCCAAAGGGATGCCTTTGGCACGAAGGGTGGAACATAGCCGTGCTTGCTTGCTGCTAGAGCAGCAAAAGCCTAGCCCCTATTGGCAGCCCCCTATTACCTTCTAGTTTTAGATGAAACCTGTCTTACTGACAGATAATACAGGATCATCACCAAATTCCCGCAAGCGGCCCTCCACTCGCAAACAAGCTATCCACCTTATCGCTCACCTTTTTATCCACCTCCAAAACTGGCGCATGATGTGGCTTAATCCGTGCATCAATGACCATCGGGCCATGACAGCCCCAATGCTTGTGCTCGGTAAAGGCCTTCACCCCATAAATATCGTGAGAAGGATTCGCCCGAGTAAAGGTCGCCCAAAGAAAATTATTCAAGGTCGCAGTTAAAAACTTACTATCATCTACTAGAACGATCATTGGAACATGATTCAAATCAAAACGCTCGAGATGCGTGGTCAAGCGCTTGAGTTCTTCTGCGGCTTGTTTTTCGTCGGGATACTTC